>NZ_LUAZ01000009.1:0-104562 GCF_001647255.1 Cellulosimicrobium sp. I38E | reverse complement strand
CCGCCCCGGTACCTCACCCACCCCCAGTACCTCACCCACCTTGCAGGACGATGCGAGCGACGACGCGCGCCGCACGTTCGTCGTCGACACCTCCGTCCTGCTGAGCGACCCCCGCGCGATCGGGCGGTTCGCCGAGCACGACGTCGTCCTCCCGGTCGTCGTCATCACCGAGCTGGAGGCCAAGCGCCACCACGCCGAGCTCGGGTACTTCGCCCGCAGCGCGCTGCGCATGCTCGACGACCTGCGCGTCAAGCACGGTCGGCTCGACGCCCCGATCCCCGTCGGTGACGTCGGCGGGACCCTGCGCGTCGAGCTCAACCACACCGACCCGGACGTCCTGCCCGCCGGCTTCCGGCTGGGCGACAACGACACCCGGATCCTGTCCGTCGCCGCGAACCTCGCGGCGGAGGGGCACGACGTGACGGTCGTGTCGAAGGACCTGCCGATGCGGGTCAAGGCGTCGGCGGTCGGGCTGCGCGCGGAGGAGTACCGCCACGAGCTCGCCGTGGACTCGGGCTGGACGGGCATGGGGGAGATCTCCTTCACGGACGCCGAGGCCGCGGCGCTCTGGGAGCACGAGTCCGTCGAGCTGACGAGCCTCGACCCGGAGGTCGTCGAGGCCGCCGGGCCGCTGCACTGTCACACGGGCCTCGTGGTGCACTCGCCGCGCGGCTCGGCCCTCGGCCGGGTCACCGCGGACAAGCACGTCCAGCTCGTGCGCGGCGACCGCGAGCTGTTCGGGCTGCACGGCCGCTCGGCCGAGCAGCGCGTCGCGATCGACCTGCTGCTCGACGAGTCCGTCGGCATCGTGTCGCTCGGCGGCAGGGCCGGGACGGGCAAGTCGGCGCTCGCGCTGTGCGCGGGGCTCGAGGCGGTGATGGAGCGCCGCCAGCACCGCAAGGTCATGGTGTTCCGCCCGCTCTACGCGGTGGGCGGCCAGGAGCTCGGGTACCTCCCCGGCTCCGAGGCCGAGAAGATGAACCCGTGGGCGCAGGCCGTCTACGACACGCTCGGCGCGCTCGTCTCGCCGCAGGTGCTGGACGAGGTGATCGACCGCGAGATGCTCGAGGTGCTGCCGCTCACGCACATCCGCGGGCGCTCGCTGCACGACGCGTTCGTCATCGTCGACGAGGCCCAGTCGCTCGAGCGCAACGTGCTGCTCACGGTCCTCTCCCGCATCGGGCAGTCGTCGCGCGTCGTCCTCACGCACGACGTCGCGCAGCGGGACAACCTCCGAGTGGGGCGGCACGACGGCGTCGCCGCGGTGATCGAGGCGCTCAAGGGCCACCCGCTGTTCGCGCACGTGACGCTCACGCGCTCCGAGCGCTCGCCCGTCGCGGCGCTCGTCACGGAGATGCTGGAGTCGATCGAGGTCTGACCCGCCGCGAGGTAGAGGCCTGGCGATGACCAGGCCTCTACCTCGCGGTACCCGGCCTCTACCTCGGCGGACCGGGGATCTCGCTCGCGCGGGGGCGGGTCCGCGGGTGGACGAGGACCACCGCGAGCACGCCGACGACGGCGCCCAGGACCGTGTCGAGCGCGCGGTCGAGCGCGAGCGCGGCCGGGTCGGCCGGGTGCGCGAGCGAGGTCATGAGGAGCGCCATGGGCGTGATGGTGAGCATCGCGAGCCCGTAGTGGCGGCTCACGATGGTCTCGGTCACGGTCTGGAGCACCACGACGACCGCGGCCGTCCCCCAGAAGCCGAGCGGTGCGGCGAGGAGCGGCCACGCGAGCAGCGCGCCCGCGACGGTGCCGGCTCCCCGCTGCAGCGCCCGCACGACGGCGTGGCGCGCCGACTCGCCCTGGAGCACGGCGGTCGAGCCCATGGTCGCCCAGGCGCCGTGCCCGAGGCCGGCGACCGCGGCGACCCCGCCCGCGACGAGCCCGGCGACCCCGACGCGCGCCGTCGCGAGCCGCCACGGGCCACGGACGCCGGACCGCGCCTGAGTGGTGAGCGAGGTGCGCACGGGTGCCGCTGCGTCCTCGCGCGGGGTGCCCAGGGCGTCGAGCGCCCGCTCGATCTCGTCGAGCTCGCGGGAGAGCGCGGGGACGGCGCCGCGGGGCCGCCGCCACGACGCGTCGTCGGCGAGCACCTCGCGCGCCCGGGCGACGGCGACCCGTGCGGCGTGCGACCCGTGCGGGGAGGGCGCGGGCAGCGCCGTGTCGGTCGGGCGCTCGCCGGGGGCGACGTCCCCGCCACGCGACGCCTCCCGCGCGACGACCGCGACGGCGTCGGCCGCACGCCGGACGGCGAGGCGCGCGGGCGCCGTCGGCCGCACGAGTACACCGGCCATGCAGACGAGCCACGCGAGGAGCGCGCCGGACGAGCCGGCGAGCACGCGGGGGCCGAGGTCGGCGAGCGCCGGCGAGCCCGCGAGCCCTGCACCCGCGGCGAAGACGACGATCGTCGCGCCTGGCGGGCCGGTCCGGACGACGAGGCAGAAGGCCGTCGCGCCCGCGGCGAGCAGCGCGACGGCCGCCGTGGTCACGAGCGTGGTCACGCCGGCGGCGGCGAGGAGCGTGAAGACCGCGATCGTGCCGGCCATGAGGACGCCGACGGTGGCGAGGAGGGCGGCGCGGCGGCGGTAGGGGTCGTACCGGCCGTAGAGCGACGTGAGCGCGCCGAGGGAGGCGAACGCCGCGAGGTCGGGTCGGCCGAGCAGGCCCGGGACGGCGATCGCGAGGGCGACCGCCGCACCGCACCGCAGCGCGGCGGCGAGGGTCGCGTCCGCAGGGCTCACGCGCAGCGCGTCGCGCAGGTGGGCGGGGTCGAGGACGTCCTGGGCGGCGGCACGCACGGGTGCGAGGCCGGGCAGCGTGGGGGAGGGGAGCGAGGAGAGGAGTGGCATGACCGGTCCACCGTACCGGTGATTCGAAGGTGTTTCACCGGTGAAACACTGTGAGGTCCGCCCTATCCTGGGTCGGTGGACTACGTGGACCGCGTGCGAGCGGAATGGGCCGAGCAGCGGCCGGACCTCGACACCTCGACCTCCGCCGTCGGGGCGCGGCTGCGCCGTGCTGCTGGTCTCCTCGAGGGCGCGCTCGAGCGCTCGGCGGCGCGCCACGACGTCTCGCGCGCGGAGTTCGACGTTCTTGCCGCCCTGCGGCGCGCGGGACGCCCGCTGCGCGCGGGCGAGGTCACGACGATGACCGGCGCCCCCGGAGCGTCGATCACCAAGCGCCTCGACCGGCTCGAGCGCGCGGGGCTCGTCGAGCGGACCGTCGCCGAGCGGGACCGCCGCGGCGTCCTCGTCGCCCTCACGCAGGACGGCGTCGCGCTCGTCGACGAGGTGTTCCCGCAGCAGCTCGACCGGGAGCGCGCGGCGCTCGCGGACCTCGACGACGCCGAGCGCGCCGAGCTCGCGCGGCTCCTCGGCGTGGTGTTGCGCCGCCTCGACCCGGTCGACTACTGAGCGCACGCCGAGACGCCGAGAGCCGGGCGGGGTGCGCGCGCACCCCACCCGGCTCCACGGCGGATCGGACGGTCCGAGGGCTCAGGCCTGCGGCGGGCGCGTCATCGACAGCACGTCGAGCGCCTCGTCGAGCTGCGCCTCGGTGACCTCGCCGCGCTCGACGAAGCCGAGGTCGATCACGGCCTGGCGGACGGTGAGGCCCTCCTTGACGGAGTGCTTCGCGACCTTCGCCGCCGCCTCGTAGCCGATCACGCGGTTGAGCGGCGTGACGATCGACGGCGAGGACTCGGCGAGCGCGAGGGCCCGCTCGACGTTCGCCGTGATGCCCGCGACGGTCTTGTCCGCGAGGACGCGCGACGCGTTCGCGAGGAGGCGGATCGACTCGAGGACCCCCTGCGCGATCACAGGGATCTGCACGTTGAGCTCGAACGAGCCCGACGCGCCGGCCCACGCCACGGTCGCGTCGTTGCCGATCACGCGCGCGGCGACCATGAGCACGGCCTCGGGCACGACGGGGTTGACCTTGCCCGGCATGATCGAGCTGCCCGGCTGCAGGTCCGGGATGAAGATCTCGCCGAGACCCGTGTTCGGGCCCGAGCCCATCCAGCGCAGGTCGTTGCAGATCTTGGTGAGCGAGACGGCGATCGTGCGCAGCGCGCCCGAGAGCTCGACGAGGCCGTCGCGCGAGGACTGCGCCTCGAAGTGGTCGCGCGCCTCCGTGAGGGGCAGACCCGTGTCCTCGACGAGCAGCGCGATGACGCGCTGGGGGAACCCGGCGGGCGTGTTGATGCCGGTGCCGACGGCGGTGCCGCCGAGCGGGACCTCCGCGGCGCGGGGGAGCGCCGACTCCAGCCGCTCGACGCCGTACCGGATCGCGGCGGCGTACCCGCCGAACTCCTGGCCGAGCGTCACGGGCGTGGCGTCCATGAGGTGCGTGCGGCCCGACTTCACGACGGTCGCGAACTCCGCCGACTTGGCCTCGAGCGCCTCGGCCAGGTGGCCGAGCGCGGGCACGAGGTCGCGCACGACGCCGGCGGTCGCCGCGACGTGCACCGACGTGGGGAAGACGTCGTTGGAGGACTGCGAGGCGTTGACGTGGTCGTTCGGGTGCACGTCGCGCCCGAGCGAGCGCGTGGCGAGCGTCGCGAGGACCTCGTTCGTGTTCATGTTCGACGACGTCCCGGACCCGGTCTGGTAGACGTCCACCGGGAAGTGCGCGTCGTGCGCGCCGGAGGCGACCTCGTCGGCCGCGGCGACGATGGCGGCGGCGACGTCCTCGTCGAGCACGCCGAGCTCGGCGTTCGCCCGGGCCGCGGCCTTCTTCACGCGCGCGAGGGCCTCGATGTGACCGCGCTCGAGCGGGGTGCCGGAGATCGGGAAGTTCTCCACGGCGCGCTGCGTCTGCGCGCGGTAGAGAGCCTGCGCGGGCACGCGCACCTCGCCCATCGTGTCGTGCTCGATGCGGTACTCGGTCGTCGGTGCGGCCTCGCCGGCGGCGGCGCCGGAGGCCTCGGGAGATGCAGTCATGGGGCCATCCTGCCGCACCGCGCGCGGGCACCCGCAACCCGCGTGACGGAGGTCACGCGGGTCGCGGGCCGGGCCGGTCGCGCGTCGGCGTCGCGGCCTCAGGCGTCGGCGAGAGGCGCCTCGCCGACCTCGCCCACGACGTCGACCAGGTGGGCGCGGCCCTCGGCGAAGTCGTACTCGACGCCGACGATCGCGCAGCGCCCCTCCGCGACCGCGGCCGCCAGGCCCGCGGAGTACGAGTGGAGCATGTCGACCGTGTTGCGCACGTGCTCGCGGCGCAGCACGGCAGGGTCGAGGTTCTCGAGCGAGCCGTTGCCGGCGCCCGTGATCTTCGCGATCGACGGGATGACGCGGTCGACGACGGCCCGGACGAACCCG
The DNA here is from genome assembly GCF_001647255.1 of Cellulosimicrobium sp. I38E. NCBI lineage: Bacteria > Bacillati > Actinomycetota > Actinomycetes > Micrococcales > Promicromonosporaceae > Cellulosimicrobium > Cellulosimicrobium sp. I38E. The sequence continues at coordinate 99,244 of NZ_LUAZ01000009.1, read as the reverse complement.
TCCGCCTGGGCACCCGTCGTGAGCGTCTCCACCGCGGCGCCCACGGCGCCGCACGAGTCGTGCCCGAGCACCACGACGAGCGGCGCGGAGAGGATGTCCACGCCGTACTCGATCGAGCCGAGCACCGTGGTGTCGACGACGTGGCCCGCGGTGCGCACGACGAACATGTCGCCGAGGCCCTGGTCGAAGATGATCTCCGCCGCGACGCGCGAGTCCGAGCACCCGAACAGCACCGTGTGCGGGTGCTGCGCGGCCGAGGTCTCGCGGCGGCGGTCCGCGCCCTGCGAGGGGTGCAGCGGGGCGTCGGCGACGAAGCGGTCGTTGCCGGCTCGCAGCGTCGCCCACGCCTCGGCGGGGGTGAGCGAACGGACCGGCTGTGCGGGGGCGGGAGAGGTCATGGCTCCCATCATCGCGCAGGTCGGGGCGTGCCCGACGTGCCCGTTCGCATGGCGGGCCGGGCCGGGGAGCGGTATCCATGAGGGGTGACACCCCGGAGACGGGGAAGCCGCGACCGAGGGGAGCTGACGTGCGTCGACGCACCCGAGCGCTCGCCGTCCTGGTCGCCGTGGGGCTCGTGGCGCCGCTCGCCGCGTGCGGCCCGGGCGACGACGGGACGCCGGTGCTCACGTGGTACATCAACCCGGACAACGGCGGCCAGGCCGACATCGCCGCCTCCTGCACGGAGGCCGCCGGGGGCGCGTACCGGATCCAGACCGAGCTCCTGCCGCGCGACGCCGCGTCGCAGCGCGAGCAGCTCGCCCGCCGCCTCGCGGCGAAGGACTCGTCGATCGACATCATGAGCCTCGACCCGGTGTTCATCGCCGAGTTCGCGGAGGCCGACTTCCTCGCCCCGGTGCCCAGCGACGTCGCCGACGCGACGACGCAAGACGTCGTGCAGGGCGCGATCGACGCGTCGACGTGGAAGGACGAGCTGGTCGCCATCCCGTTCTGGGCCAACACCCAGCTCCTCTGGTACCGCAAGTCGGTCGCCGAGGCCGCAGGGCTCGACATGTCGCAACCCGTCACGTGGGACCAGATCATGCAGGCCGCACAGGACCAGGACAAGCTCCTCGCGGTCCAGGGCGCCAAGGCCGAGTCGTTGACGGTGTGGATCAACGCGCTCGTCGAGGGCGCGGGCGGGCACATCCTCGAGAACCCGGAGGCGCCGGCGGACGAGGTGAAGCTCGGCCTCGACACCGACGCGGGCAAGGCCGCCGCGACCATCATCGGCGAGATCGGCACGTCCGGCGTCGGCGGCCCGGGGCTCCCGAGCGAGGACGAGCCGGCATCCCTGACGAAGTTCCAGGGCGACCGCGGGTCGTTCATGGTCAACTGGCCGTTCGTCTGGTCCTCCACCCAGGGCGCGGTCGACGCGGGGTCGCTCGACCAGTCCCTGCTCGACGACATCGGCTGGGCCCTCTACCCGCAGACCACGGAGGGCGACGACGCCCGCCCGCCCTACGGCGGCATCTCGCTCGGCATCGGCGCGTTCGGCAAGCACACCGACCTCGCGTACGAGGCGGCGCAGTGCATCGTCAGCCCGGAGAACCAGGCCGAGTACTTCGTGACCAACGGGAACCCCGCCGCGAGCATCAAGGCCTACGACGACCCCGACGTCCAGGAGGCCTTCCCCATGTACGACGTCATCCGTGACTCGCTCGACCAGGCCGCCCCACGGCCGCAGACGCCGTTCTACAACGAGGTCTCCACGGGCCTCCAGCAGACGTGGTACCCGCCGGCGTCCGTCGACCCTGACACGACGCCGCAGGAGTCCACCGAGTTCATCACCGCCGTCCTGCGAGGGGAGCGACTCCTGTGAACGCCGGACCTCCCGCCGAGCCTGCACCCCGCGGCCGGCACGCCACGCCGTCGACCACCGCCGACGAGGCGCCGACCCGTCGCGGCTCCGAGTCCCGTCGCGAGTCCCGTCGTGAGTCCCGGGACGACTCCCGCGGCGCGCCCGACGCCGCGGCGAAGGCCGCGCGCAGCGACCGGGCCCGCGCCGAGGCGCGCCTCGGGTGGTACCTCGCCGGGCCGGCGTTCGTCGTCATGCTCGCCGTGACGCTGTACCCGATCCTCCAGGCGGTCTACGACTCGCTCTTCAACTACAAGCTCACCGCCCCGGACGACCGCGCGTTCGTGGGTCTGAACAACTACGTCGTGATCCTCACGGACTCGGTGTGGTGGCGCGACCTCGGCGTCACGCTCTTCATCACGGTCGTCACCGTGCTCATCGAACTCGTGCTCGGGTTCGCGCTCGCGCTCGTCATGCACCGCGCGATCAAGCGCCTGCGCGGGCTCCTGCGCACCGCAATCCTCGTGCCGTACGGCATCATCACCGTCGTCTCGGCGTTCGCGTGGTTCTACGCGTTCGACATCACGTCCGGGTACGTCAACCACTGGTTCGACTGGGTGCCCGGCATCGGACCGGACCTCAACTGGTTCGCGCAGCAGGGCACGAGCCTCTTCGTCATCATCGCGTCCGAGGTCTGGAAGACGACGCCGTTCATCTCCCTCCTGCTCCTCGCCGGCCTGGCGCAGGTGCCGGGCGACCTCGAGGAGGCCGCGAAGGTCGACGGCGCGACCGCCTGGCAGCGGTTCACGCGCGTCATCGTGCCGAACATGAAGGCCGCGATCATGGTCGCCGTGCTGTTCCGCGCGCTCGACGCGTTCCGGATCTTCGACAACGTCTTCATCATGACGAACGGCGCGAACGGCACCGAGGTGCTGTCCCTGCTCGCCTACCGCACCTCGATCGGTCAGCTCCAGATCGGTATGGGCTCGGCCATCTCGGTGCTGCTGTTCCTGTGCGTCGTGCTCATCTGCTTCATCGCGATCAAGCTCTTCAAGGTGGATCTCGCCGGCGCGAGGGGGGAGAAGTGATGGGCAGCGTCCTCAGCACCCGGGCCAAGGTCTGGTGGGCCGTCATCACGGTCGTCGTCCTCGTCGGGTCGCTGTTCCCCGTGGTGTCGATCTTCATGACGAGCTTCAAGGGGCCCAGCGACATCAACTCCGGGACGTTCCTGCCGCCGCAGTGGAGCACCGAGAACTACGAGCAGATCCTTGCCTCGGGCGGGTCGGCGCAGGAGCTGTTCCTCTCCGCGCTGCGCAACTCGATCGGCATCTCGCTCATCGCGACCGTCATCGCCGTCGTGCTCGCGACGCTGTGCGCGTACGCGATCGCGCGCCTGAACTTCCCGGGCAAGCGCCTCATCCTCACGACGGCGCTCGGCGTCTCGATCTTCCCGGTCGTCTCGATCGTCACGCCGCTGTTCAACCTGTGGCGCAACATCGGCCTGTACGACACGTGGCTCGGCCTCATCATCCCGTACCTGTCGCTCACGCTCCCGATCTCCATCTGGACGCTCGCCGCGTTCTTCCGGCAGATCCCGTGGGAGCTCGAGCAGGCCGCGCAGGTCGACGGCGCGACCCCCTGGCAGGCGTTCCGCAAGGCGATCGTCCCCCTCGCGGCGCCCGGCGTCTTCACGACGGCGCTCATCGCGTTCTTCATCGCGTGGAACGACTTCGTCTACGGCATCTCGCTCACGTCGACGAGCGCGGCCCGTCCGGTCCCGGCGGCGCTCGCGTTCTTCACCGGCGCGTCGTACTTCGAGGAGCCGACCGGCGCGATCTCCGCGGCGGCCGTCGTCGTGACGATCCCGGTCGTCGTGCTCGTCGTGCTGTTCCAGCGCCAGATCGTCTCGGGCCTGACCCAGGGTGCGGTGAAGGGATGAGCACCACCGCCCTGCCGGCCACCCCGCTACCCGCCGCGGCACCGCCGCGCCCCGCCCGCGCCGTCGGGCACCGTGCCGCACGCCGAACCCGAGGAGAGAGCTGATGGCGTCGATCACCCTCAAGGACATCGTCAAGCGCTACGGCGACGGGTTCCTCGCGGTCGACCGCGTGAACCTCGACATCGCCGACGGCGAGTTCGTCATCCTCGTCGGGCCGTCCGGCTCGGGGAAGTCCACGGTCCTGCGCATGATCGTCGGGCTGGAGGACATCACGTCCGGCGAGCTCGACATCGACGGCGCGCGCGTCAACGAGAAGGCACCACGCGAGCGCGACCTCGCGATGGTGTTCCAGAACTACGCGCTCTACCCGCACCTCACGGTGGCCGAGAACATCGCGTTCCCGCTGCGCCTCGCCAAGGGCAAGCACAGCGAGGAGGAGATCCGCGAGAAGGTCGAGCGTGCGGCCGACATGCTCGACCTGCGCGAGCACCTGGACCGTAAGCCCGCGAACCTCTCCGGCGGCCAGCGCCAGCGCGTCGCGATGGGGCGCGCGATCGTGCGCGACGCGAAGGCGTTCCTCTTCGACGAGCCGCTCTCGAACCTCGACGCCAAGCTGCGCGGGCAGACCCGCACCGAGATCGCGCGCCTCCAGCGGCGCCTCGGCACGACGACCGTCTACGTCACGCACGACCAGACCGAGGCCATGACGCTCGGCGACCGCGTCGCGGTGCTGCGCCGCGGCGTGCTCCAGCAGGTCGCGAGCCCGCGCGGGCTCTACGAGCAGCCGGTCAACCTGTTCGTCGCGGGGTTCATCGGAACGCCGCCCATGAACTTCCTGCCGGGCGAGGTGTCGGGCGGGCGGATCACGCTGCCGTTCGGCGAGTTCGACATGCCGGAGAGCGTCGCGTCGGTCGTCGGCGACCGGAGCCTCGTCATCGTGGGACTGCGTCCCGAGCACTTCGAGGACGCGCGGCTCGTGGACCCGTCCAAGAAGGACCGCGGCCACACGTTCGAGATCCAGATCGACGTCACCGAGTGGCTCGGGGCGGAGCTCTACGCCTACGTGCCGTTCGACATGCACGAGTCCGTGAAGGGCCAGCTCGAGGAGCTGGACCGCGAGCTCGACGGCGAGGGCCTGCGCAGCCAGTTCGTCGTCGCCCTGGACTCCGCGTCGCGCGTGCGCGACGGCGACACCACGGAGCTCTGGTTCGACCCGACGAAGATGATGATCTTCGACCCCGAGACGAGCGAGAACCTCACGCGCGACGACGCCGAGGCCGACCGCATCGAGGAGGAGAACACCGAGGACCGCCGGCGTTCGCTGGAGCGCGCGCAGAAGCAGGACGCCCAGGTCTGAGGAACGTCGGCCGCCCGGGCGACCTGCCCGGGCGGCCGACGTGCGCCGGGGACCTGTTCAGGCGGACGCGAGCTCCTCGCGGCGGGGCGGGTTGGCGCCGGCGCGGGAGACGGTGACGGCGGCGACGGCGGCGCAGCGTTCGAGCAGGCCGGTGAGCGTGGCGGGGGCGATCGCGTGCAGGGCGTCGCGGCGGTCCGCGCCGAGGAGGCCTGCGTCCCAGAGCCCGTCGAGGAGCGCGCCCATGAAGGAGTCGCCCGCGCCGACGGTGTCCACGACGTCCACGCGCGGGGCGGTGATGCGCTGCTCGCCGGTGGCGGTGAGGGCGAGGGCGCCCTCGCCGCCGTAGGTGATGACGACGAGCGCGGGGCCGAGCGCGAGCCACTGGTGGGCGAGGTCGACGGGGTCGGTGCCGGGTGCGAGCCAGGCGAGGTCCTCGTCGCTGACCTTGACGACGTCGGCGAGCGCGACGAGCGCCTCGATCCGGGTGCGGGCGTCGGCGGGGTCGCCCATGAGGGCGGGGCGGGCGTTGGGGTCGTACGTGATCGTGGCGGTGTCGCGGGCGGCGGCGACCAGGGCGCGCACGTCCGACGCGCCGGGCTCCAGGACGGCGGCGATCGAGCCGGTGTGCACGGCGAGCGTCCCGGCGTCCGGGGCGGTGCCCGCCGGGACGCGCCACTCCAGGTCGAAGTCGTAGGTCGCGGCGCCGTGGGCGTCGAGGTGGGCGGTGGCGACGCTGGTCCTCTCGGCGTCGGTGCTGCCGGGGGTGAGCGTCACGGTGGAGTCGTCGAGCCAGGCCCGGATCGCGTCGCCGCGCTCGTCCGGGCCGAGCCACGTGGCCAGGCGTGCGTCGCGGCCGAGCCGCCCGAGGGTGAGGGCGACGTTGGCCAGGCTGCCGCCGGGGTGCTCGTCGACGCTGCCGTCGGCGCGGTGCACGACGTCGATCAGCGCCTCTCCGACGACGAGCACGTGCTCGCCCTGCGCAGGGGCGCCGTCGGTCGAGGGGGCGGCGGGGGAGGTGCTCATCGGTCGTCTCCGGTGGTGTCGTCGGGGGTCTCGTCGGGCTCGTCGTGCGTGCGTCCCTGCGGGGCGCGTGCCGCATCGAGCCGGGCACGCGCGCCGTCGAGCCACTCCTGGCAGCGCGCGGCCAGCGCCTCGCCGCGCTCCCAGAGCGCGAGCGACGCCTCGAGCGGCTCGCCGCCGGCCTCGAGCCGCGCGACGACCTGCACGAGCTCGTCGCGCGCCTGCTCGTAGGAGAGCGTCGCGACGTCGGGCGTGACAGCGTTGTCAAAGGAAGTCACGGCAGTATTCAACCCCATCTCTGCATCGTGGTCGGACCGGACGTCCGGGAGCCGGACACCTCGGGCTGCGGGACGCGCCTCACGACGCGTCCCGGGAAGCGTCGGGCGCGGGCCCGTCGTCGTGCGTGGCGGTGACCGCCGCGTCGAGCGCACCGCGTGCGAGCCGCACGTGGACCACGTCTCCCGCCGCAACGTCGTCGGGGGAGCGGACCACGTGGCCGTCCGTCCGCTGCACGACGGCGTACCCCCGCTCCAGCGTCGACGCCGGCGACAGGGCGCGGACCTGGGCCTCCAACCGGCCCACCTCGCCCGAGGCGCGCACGAGCCGCGTGTCGAGGGCGCGTCGTGCGCGGTCGCGCAGCGCGGTCACGCGCTCGGCGTGGTCGGCGAGCATCGTGTGGGGAGTGGCCAGGACCGGGCGGGACCGGAGGCCGTCGAGCAGGGCCTGCTCCCGCGCCACGCGCCCTGCGACCGCCGTCCGCAGCCGGTGACGGCCCTGCGCCACCCGGGCCCGTTCCTCCGCGACGTCCGGAACGACGCGCTTCGCCGCGGCCGTCGGGGTCGAGGCGCGGTAGTCCGCCACGAGGTCGAGGAGCGGGCTGTCCGTCTCGTGCCCGATCGCGCTCACGAGCGGGGTGCGGCACGCCGCCGCGACCCGGACGAGGGCCTCGTTCGAGAAGGGCAGCAGGTCCTCCACCGCGCCGCCGCCGCGCGCGACCACGATCACCTCGACGTCCGGGTCGGCGTCGAGCGCCCGGATCGCGTCGCCGACCTGCTGGACCGCGTGCGCGCCCTGGACCGCGACCTCCCGGATCTCGAACCGCACCTGGGGCCAGCGGGCGCGTGCGTTGACCACCACGTCGTGCTCGGCCTTGGACTCCCGTCCGCACACGAGCCCGACGACCTTCGGCAGGAACGGGAGCGGGTGCTTGCGGGCGGCGTCGAACAGCCCCTCGGCCGCGAGCACGCGCTTGAGGTGCTCGATGCGCGCGAGCAGGTCGCCCACGCCCACCGGCCGGATCTCGCGCGCCTGGAGCTGGAGCGTGCCGCGTCGCGTCCAGAAGACCGGCTTGGCGTGCACGACGACGTGCGCGCCCTCCGTCAGCGGCGTGCCGTCGAGCACGCGCGTGGCCGCGGAGACGGGCAGGGACATGTCCAGGTCGGTGTCGCGCAGCGTGAGGAACGCGGTCGACGTGCCCGGGCGGCGGTTGAGCTGGACGACCTGGCCCTCGACCCACACCGGCGCCATCCGGTCCACGTACTGCTCGATCTTGCGGGCGAGGAGCCGCACGGGCCACGGGTGGTCCGCGCTCGTCTCGAGCGCGCGTGTCGGCAGCGGGCCGCGGTCCCCGGGCCGAGGAGGCCGCGCGGACGGCGTGGCCGGCCCGGGGACGTCGTCGGGCAGGGGGAGCGAGGCGGTCACGGGACCAGCCTGCCGCACCCCACCCACGCCCACCCGGCGCGCCCACCGCGCGGAGCGGGCGCCGCCGTCGCTGGGCGCCCGCTCACGGTGCGAGCAGGTCGACCGTCACGAGCGTGTACCCCTCGGCGCGCAGGTCGTCGATGATGCCGGGAACGGCGTCGACCGTCGTGGCGTGGATGTCGTGCATGAGGACGACGCTGCCCGGTCGGGCACCCTCGACGGCGCGCCGTCGGGTCTCCGCGGCGTCCTTGGTCTTCCAGTCGAGCGTGTCGAGGTTCCACAGGATCACCTGGAGCCCCGTGCGCGTCGCGACCGACCGGACGCGGTCGTCGACGTCGCCGTACGGGGGACGGAGGAACGTGGGTGTCTCGCCGGAGGCCTCCGTGATCGCCTCCTGCGTGCGCTCGAGCTCGGCGCGCACCTCGTCGTCGTCGAGCGTCGTGAGCTGCGGGTGGTCCCACGTGTGGTTCGCGAGCAGGTGGCCCCCGGCGGCGGTGTCCCGCACCACGTCGGGGCGCTTCTCGACGTTGGTCCCGACGAGGAAGAACGTCGCGGTGACGTGCTTCTCCGCGAGCGTCTTCAGCAGGCGCTCGGTGTCCGCGCCCGGCCCGTCGTCGAACGTCAGGGCGACGCACCGGTCGACCGTGCAGTCCACCCCCTGCGCCCGCCCCAGCTCGCGGCGCTGCTGGAGCGTCAGCTCCAGCCGGTCGGTCCACACCGCCTCGGTGGCGCCGAGCACGGCGTCCCGCTGCGCGACCACCTCGGCAACGGGGGCGCCCCCCACGCCGGCGTCGAGAGAGGGGTCGGCGGCGGCGAGCGCGGCGTCGAGCGACGTGCGGTGCCCCTCGTCGGAGACGAGCCCCGCCGACTCGGTGAGCACCGGGCGGCCCTCCGCGACGGCGTCCTCGAGCCCGTCGTACGCCCACTGCTGCCACGCCGACGCGACGTCCTGCGTCGCCCCGACGACCGCCGCCGTCGCGTCGTCGAGCGCCTCGGGCGACGGCGTGGACCCCGTGACGACCTCGAACCGGCGCTCCGGCAGGGAGCGAGGGAAGAAGGGGTTCGGGCGCGTGAGCGCGTCGACCGTGCGGTCCTCGACCGGGTACTCGACGGGCGCGCCGACGAGCGTCGCGGCCTCCGGCAGCGCCGCTGCCAGCGGGTCGCGCACGGCGGGGTCCTCGACCTGGCCCTCGCTCTGCGCCAGCACGGCGCCACCGACCACCTCCGCCGCGGCGAGCGTCGCGAGGCGGGGCAGGTATGCCGCCTCCGCCTCGGCACGGGCGGTCACGGCGTCGCGCTCGGCCTCCGTGACGTCGGCGTGGTACCGCTCGACGGACCCGACCCACCGGTCGTGCTCCACGGACGCCGTGAGGACCAGCGCCCCCGCCACCACGACGGCGACCCCGGGCACGAGCCACGGCCACACGCGGCGCCGTGGTCGTGTCGGCTCGGCGGGGTCGGCGGGCCCCCCGGACGGGTGCCGGTCGGACGCGTCAGGGGTCTCGGGGTGGGTCGGGTCGAGGTCGTCGGCCATCACTCGATCCTCCGGGGCGGTCGGACGTCCGGCGACCCGGGGCGCGGTCCCGCCGGGGTGAGATCCGTCTCCCGGTCGGCCGCCCGTGCCCCTCGTGCGAGCGAGTCGCGGAGGGACGGTGGAGCACCGGCGTCGGTGCTGTGAGGAGGGCGGGAGGGGCACGGGTGCGGCCGGCGGTGACGGGCCTCACCGGGGTCGGCGCGCGGGCGCTCGCCTAGACTCGGTGGCGTGAGCGACCTCCCCGCCGGCTCGTCCGCGCACCCGTCCGACCGCCCCGCCGTCCCGTCGGAGGCGGCCCCGCAGAACGCGGCACCCCGCAAGCGCGTCCTGCTGGCCGCGCCGCGCGGCTACTGCGCGGGCGTGGACCGGGCCGTCGTCGCGGTCGAGAAGGCGCTCGAGCACTACGGCGCGCCGGTGTACGTGCGCAAGGAGATCGTCCACAACAAGTTCGTCGTCGAGACGTTGAGCGAGCGCGGCGCGGTGTTCGTCGACGAGACCGACGAGGTGCCGGAGGGCGCGCGCGTCGTGTTCTCGGCGCACGGCGTCTCGCCCGCGGTGAAGGCCGCCGCGGCCGCCCGCAACCTCGACACGATCGACGCCACGTGCCCGCTCGTGACCAAGGTGCACAAGGAGGCCGTGCGCTTCGCGAAGGACGACTACGACATCCTCCTCATCGGCCACACGGGGCACGAGGAGGTCGAGGGCACGGCGGGCGAGGCGCCCGACCACGTCCAGGTCGTCGACTCGCCCGACCACGTCGACGACGTCGTGGTCCGCGACCCCGACAAGGTCGTGTGGATCTCGCAGACCACGCTCTCCGTCGACGAGACCATGGAGACCGTCCGTCGGCTGCGGGAGAAGTTCCCGACGCTCCAGGACCCGCCGAGCGACGACATCTGCTACGCGACGCAGAACCGCCAGGTCGCGGTGAAGAAGCTCGCGCCCGACGCGGACGTCGTCATCGTCGTCGGCTCGGCGAACTCGTCGAACTCGGTGCGCCTCGTCGAGGTCGCGCTCCAGGCGGGTGCCGGGGCGTCGTACCGGGTCGACCGCGCGAAGGAGATCGACCCGGCCTGGCTCGACGGCGCGACGACCGTCGGGGTGACGTCGGGCGCGTCGGTGCCCGAGATCCTCGTGGACGACGTGATCGCCTACCTCGCGGAGCGCGGGTTCGGCGAGGTCGAGGAGGTGCGCACCGCGACGGAGGACCTCATGTTCTCGCTGCCGCGCGAGCTGCGCGCGGACCTCAAGTCGTCCGGGTCCGACGGCGGTCGCCCGGCGCGCGGGGGCCGCACCTCGCTCTCCGTCCAGCCCGTCTGACGGTCGGGGTCGCCCGCAGCCGCCGGCTCCGGGCGGGCCGTCAGGCGCTCGCCCCGCCGGCCGACGGCTCCCGACGGGAGTCCTCACGGTCCTCGGGGCGCTCGTCGATCGCGACCACGGACTCGTTCACGGACGCGAGCAGCTCGGGCGCGCTCACGGCGCTGAGCTGCGGGTTCACCGTCGGCGGCGTCGTGAGGTCGTCGTCCACGACGTGCAGGTCCGCGAACCGGCGCGCGCTGACGAGCACGCGCGTCTCGAGCGAGCCGACCGTCCGGTTGTAGGAGTCCGCGGCGCTCTGGAGCTGGCGACCGAGCTTTGCGAGGTGCGAGCCCATGACCGCGAGGCGACCGTGCAGCTCCTTGCCGAGCGTGAGCACCTGCTGCGCGTTCGTGGCCAGGGCGTCCTGCCGCCACGCGTAGGCGATCGTCCGCAGCATCGCGACCATCGTCATGGGCGTCGCGATGACGACGTTCTTGGACACCGCGTGCTCGAGCAGCGACGGGTCCTGCTCGACGGCGGCCGAGAGGAACGACTCCGCCGGGACGAACATGACGACGAACTCGGGCGCCGGCCCGAACTGGTCCCAGTACCGCTTGGCGCCGAGGTCGTCGACGTGCTTGCGCATGTGGCGCGCGTGCGCGGCGAGCCGGTCGGCGCGCACAGCGGGGTCGGTCGCACCCTGCGCGTCGAGATAGCCGAGGAAGGCGACCTTGGCGTCGACGACGACCTGCTTGCCCCCGGCGAGGCGGACCACCATGTCGGGGCGCAGCGCGCCGTCGTCCGTCGCGACCTGGTCCTGCTCCACGAAGTCGACGTGGGGGAGCATCCCGGCCGCCTCGACCACGCGGCGGAGCTGGAGCTCGCCCCACGCGCCGCGCACCTGCGACGACCGCAACGCGGTGACGAGCTGCGACGTCTCGGCGCGCAGCAGCTCCGACGCGTCGCGGACCCCGCGCACCTGCTCGGCGAGGCTGCCGTGTGCCGCGAGCCGCGCGCGCTCGGCCTCGGCGACCTCGGCGCGCACCTTCTCGAGCGCGCCCGCGAGCGGCTCCACGAGGTGGCGCACCGCCTCCTCGCGGCGCTCGAGCTCCGCCGCGCCCTGCTCCTGGCTGCGGCGCAGACGCTCCTCCGCCTGGACGAGGAACTGCTCCGTGCCCGCGGCCAGCACCTTGCGCGAGAGCGCCTCGAACTGCGCCTCGAGCCGGCGGTGGTCGCCCTGGACCTCCTCGACGCGGCGCTCGGCCGCCGCCCGCAGCTCGGCGAGCTGCTGCTCGTGCGTCGCCCGCGCGAGGTCGAGGCGCTCGTCCGCGCTGCGCTGCGCCGCGCCGAGCTGGCGCACGAAGCCCTCGCGCTCGGCCTCCAGCCGCTCGGCCAGACCGGCGCCGCGCGCCGCCTCCTGCTGCGCCTGCCCCAGGAGCTGGGTGAGCCGGCGGACCTCCGCCGCGGCGGCGTCGGGCGACGCGCGCCGTACGGTGAGGACGAGCGCGGCACCGCCGACGAGCCCCAGCACGAGGCCGACCGCGAAGAGCAACCATCCCGAGGTGTCCATGGCGGCACCCTCCCACGGGGGACCGACACGACGGCCCCCGACACGTCGCGCGCGCCCTGGTGGACAGGTCGTGACAAAAGGCACCGGCCGAGGTCGGAGGGCTCGGCTACGTTGGCCGCATGGTCGATCCCACCCCCGTACCACCCGCCGCGCCGGCCGGCGCGCCCGCCCCTGCGCCGGGCCTGGCGCACGGCGCCGCACCAGAGCCGCTCCCCGGCACGCAGCCCGGCCTCCCGACGCCGCCCGACCCCGCCGCCGCGCTCTCGCTGCGCGGTCTGTGGAAGCGGTTCGGCGAGAAGATCGCCGTCGCCGGCATCGACCTGGACGTCCCGGCGGGCTCGTTCTACGGGCTCGTCGGGCCCAACGGCGCGGGCAAGACGACGACCCTGTCCATGGCGACCGGGCTGCTGCGACCCGACGCGGGCTCCGCGCACGTGCACGGCACCGACCTCTGGGCCGACCCCGTCACGGGGAAGCGGCAGCTCGGCGTCCTGCCCGACGGCGTCCGGCTGTTCGACCGGCTGACCGGCGCGCAGCTCGTCACGTACGCGGGCCTGCTGCGCGGCATGGACCGGGACACCGTGGCCGAGCGCACGGCAGAGCTGCTCGCGGCGCTCGACCTCGCCAAGGACGCGAACACGTTCGTCGTCGACTACTCGGCGGGCATGACCAAGAAGATCGCGCTCGCGACCGCGCTCATCCACGCCCCGCGCACGCTCGTCCTCGACGAGCCGTTCGAGGCCGTCGACCCGGTCTCGGCCGCCAACATCCGCGACATCCTCGCGGGCTACGTGGCGAGCGGCGGCACGGTCGTCGTGTCCTCGCACGTCATGGACCTGGTGCAGCGCATGTGCGATCACGTCGCCGTCGTCGCGGGCGGGCACGTGCTCGCGGCGGGCACGGTCGACGCGGTGCGCGGCGACCAGAGCCTGGAGGACCGGTTCGTCGACCTCGTCGGTGGCCGGCAGAGCACGGAGGGCCTGGCGTGGTTGCGCAGTTCGTAAGGCTCAAGCTCACCCTGATGGGCAACACGTTCCGGCGGAGCGTGTGGCAGACCATCGGGTTCCTCGTCGGGGCGCTCTACGGGCTCTTCGTCGTCGGGATGCTCGTCGTCGGCATGGTCGTGCTCGGCACGGACGACCCTGCGCTCGCGGGGTCGATCATGATCCTCGTCGGGGCGCTCGCCGTGCTTGGGTGGTGGGTGATCCCGCTCTTCGCGTTCGGCGTCGACGCCACCCTCGACCCGCAGCGCTTCGTCCTGTTCGGCATCCCCCAGCGCCGACTCCTCGCCGGGCTCGCCGTCGCGGGCGTCGTGTCGGTCCCCGGGATCGTCACCGCGCTGGCCGCGCTCGGCGCCTCCTTCGCGTGGTGGCGCACGCCCCTCGCGGTGCTCGCCGCGCTCGTCGGCGCGGTCCTCGCGGTGGCGCTCTGCGTCGTCGGCTCCCGGGCGACGACGACGGCCCTCGCCCCGCTGCTCGAGTCGCGCCGCTACCGCGAGGTCGTGACGATCGCCGCGTTCGTGCCGCTCGTCCTGGTCGGCCCGGCCTTCGCGTGGGTCGGCTCGCAGCTCGGCCAAGGCCCGGTCGACGGTGACGCGGTGCGGGGCATGGTGGCGCGTCTCGCCGAGATCGCGGCCTGGACCCCGTTCGGAGCCCCCTGGGGCCTGGGCGCCGCGGTGCACGACGGCGCGTGGGGCCTCGCGCTCGCGCGGCTCGTCGTCGCGCTGGTCACCCTCGCGCTGGCGTGGGTCGTGTGGGACAAGGCGCTCGCCCGCGCGCTCGTGACGCCGCCCGCGGCGGGCTCCGGGGGCCGGGCCAAGGGCCTGGGCTTCTTCTCCCGGTTCCCGGCGACGCCGACCGGGGCGGTCGCCGCGCGCACCGCGACCTACTGGCTCCGCGACCCGCGCTACTCGGGGTCCATCGCCGTCGTCCCGCTCATCCCGGTCGTGCTGCTCGTGGTGGGCGGCGGTTCGGGCTCCGAGATCTTCCTCGCGCTCGCGCCGTTCACCGCGTGGATCCTCGGGTTCTCGATCTCGGCCGACATCGCGTACGACCACACGGCGTTCGCGCTGCACGTGTCGACGGGGGTCTCCGGGCGCGCGGACCGGTGGGGCCGCGCCCTCCCGGTGCTGGTCGCCGGGGGCGTCGTGACGCTCGTCTTCGCGGTGGTCTCCGTCGCCGTGGCGGGACGCTGGGACGCGCTGCCGGCGCTGCTCGGCCTGACCGTCGGGACGCTCCTGGTCGCGACCGGCGTCTCGAGCGCGACGTCGGCGCGGCTGCTGTACCCGGTGCCCAAGCCCGGCGACAGCCCGTTCAAGCAGCCGCAGGGCGCCGCGATGGCGACTCTCGTCGCGCAGTCGGTCGCGATGCTGCTCGTCCTCGCGCTGTCGCTCCCGTTCCTCGTGCCCGGGCTCGTCGCGATCCTGGCCGACCTGCCGGTCGTGGGCTGGGTGACGCTGGTCGTCGGTGTCGCCGTCGGGGTGGTCGTCCTGCTCCTCGGCGTCCGCTGGGGCGCCCGCGCGTACGACCGGCGTGCGCCCGAGCTGCTCCAGAAGGTGATGTCCGCGGCCTGAGCCCCGGGCCGGGGTCCGTGCACCGCGGCCCCGGCCCGTAGACTCGGGCGACGTGGCACTCACTATCGGCATCGTCGGCCTGCCCAACGTCGGCAAGTCCACCCTGTTCAACGCCCTGACGCGCAACCAGGTCCTCGCGGCGAACTACCCGTTCGCGACGATCGACCCGAACGTCGGCGTCGTCTCGCTCCCCGACCCGCGGCTCGACAAGCTCGCCGAGATCTTCGGCAGCCAGCGCATCCTGCCCGCGACCGTGTCGTTCGTCGACATCGCCGGGATCGTCAAGGGCGCGAGCGAGGGGGAGGGGCTCGGCAACAAGTTCCTCGCGAACATCCGCGAGGCCGACGCGATCTGCCAGGTGACCCGCGCGTTCGCCGACCCGGACGTCGTCCGCGTCGAGGGCTCGACGGACGCCGAGGGCGACATCGAGACCATCAGCACCGAGCTGATCCTCGCCGACCTCCAGACGCTCGAGAAGACGGTCCCTCGCCTCGAGAAGGAGGTGAAGATCAAGAAGGGCGACGCCGCCCTCCTCGACGCCGCCCAGAAGGCGCAGGCGATCCTCGAGGCCGGGACGACGCTCTTCCAGGGCGCGGCCGCCGCCGGGCTCGACCTCGCTGACGTCGCGAGCCTCCAGCTCCTCACGGCCAAGCCCTTCATCTACGTGTTCAACACCGACGACGCCGGCCTCGTGGACGACGACCTCCAGGACCGACTGCGCGCCCTCGTCGCCCCGGCCCAGGCGATCTTCCTCGACGCGAAGTTCGAGTCCGAGCTCGTCGAGCTCGAGCCGGACGAGGCGAAGGAGATGCTCGCCGAGTCGGGGCAGGACGAGGCCGGGCTGGACCAGCTCGCGCGCGTCGGGTTCGACACCCTCGGGCTCCAGACCTACCTCACCGCGGGTCCCAAGGAGGCGCGCGCCTGGACCATCCGCAAGGGCTGGACCGCGCCGCAGGCCGCGGGGGTCATCCACACCGACTTCGAGCGCGGCTTCATCAAGGCCGAGGTCGTCTCCTTCGAGGACCTCGTCGCGACGGGGTCCGTCGCGGCCGCGCGCGCCGCGGGCAAGGCGCGCGTCGAGGGGAAGGACTACGTCATGGCCGACGGCGACGTCGTGGAGTTCCGCTTCAACGTCTGAGTCCAGGTCATAGGCACGGGGCCCGCCGCATCGTGAGATGCGGCGGGCGCTGTCGTGTCGGGGCAGCGGCGTTTCGCGCGTGTTTCGCTGCCGTCGCGAGGTGGAAACGCACCCGTACCGGCCAGTATCAACTCGGTAACGATCGACCGCAGCAACCGGGCAAGGGGGAGAAGCCACGCAACTTGCTGGGTAGCGTTGCCTCAAACCGTGGTGGGCATACCCGTCCACGCGCGCCGACACCATCCGGACGCGCGGGTGACGGGGCGGCCGGGGGGCTAACGACGCTCCCTCGTACGCGCTCACCATCCCTTGGAGGAGGAACATTGAAGATCAGGCGCACCAGTGCCGCCCTCGCCGTGACGGTCACGGGGGCACTGCTGTTCTCCGCGTGCAGCGGCACGTCGGGTGACGGCGAGACCGAGACCGACGACGCGGGCATCAACACCGAGTCGGCCGTCACGGTCGCGTGGGAGGCCCCCCTCAACGAGCTGAACCTCAGCTCGTCGAACGGCAACGCGACGCAGAACGCGATCATCAACTACGTGCTGAACTCCGGCTTCAGCTACTACGACGCCGACCTGAACCTCGTCCAGGACGAGTCGTTCGGTACGTACGAGAAGGTCTCGGACGACCCGCTGACCATCAAGTACACGTTCGGTGACGACACCAAGTGGTCGGACGGCACGCCCGTCGACGCGACGGAGCTGCTGCTCGACTGGGCCGGCCAGTCCGGCAAGTTCAACACGGTCGAGGCCGAGACGGACCCGGAGACCGGCGAGGTCACGAACCAGGCCGAGGTGGACGCCGGTGTCTACTTCGACGGCTCGGACCCCGGCATCGCCCTGATCTCGCAGAACCCTGAGATCTCCGAGGACAACAAGTCCATCACGGTCGTCTACGACAAGCCGTTCGGTGACTGGGAGCTGAGCTGGACGAACGAGTTCGTCCCCGCCCACGTCGTCGGCCAGAAGGCGCTCGGCATCGAGGACGCGGAGGAGGCCAAGGCCGCCGTCCGCGACGCGATCCTCAACAACGACACCGCCGCGCTGTCGAAGATCTCGAAGTTCTGGAACGAGGGCTTCCAGTTCACCTCGCTCCCCGAGGACCCCGCGCTGTACGTCTCGAACGGTGCCTACACGCTCGAGGACTACAAGGAGAACCAGTACCTCACCCTGAAGGCCAACCCTGACTTCAAGGGCAAGAACAAGGGCGCGGTCGACACCATCACGGTCCGCTACATCGAGGACCCGATGGCCCAGGTCCAGGCTCTCGAGAACGGTGAGGTCGACCTCATCGGCCCGCAGGCCTCGGCCGACGTCCGTACCGCGCTCGAGGCGCTCGACGGCGTCGAGACCCACTCGGGCATCGAGGGCACGTACGAGCACGTCGACCTGGTCTTCCAGAACAAGGGTCCGTTCGACCCGCAGACCTACGGCGGCGACGCGGAGAAGGCCAAGGCCGTCCGCCAGGCGTTCCTGCTGACGATCCCGCGCCAGACGATCGTCGACAACCTCATCAAGCCGCTCAACCCGGACGCCGAGGTGCGTAACTCGAACATCCTCATCCCGGGCTCGCCGAACTACGACCAGATGGTCGCCGAGAACGGCTCGGACTTCTACGACCCGTCGAAGGCCGCCGAGAACATCGAGAAGGCGAAGCAGCTGCTCGCCGACGCCGGGGTCGCCACGCCGGTCAAGGTGCGCTTCGCGTACAACAACGAGAACACGCGCCGCGTGAACGAGCTCGCGCTCATCACGGACACCGCCTCGCAGGCCGGCTTCGAGATCGTCGACACGGGCCGCCCGGCCGCCGAGTGGGGCACCCTGCTCGCCACCGGCCAGGACCAGTACGACGCCTCGCTCTTCGGCTGGCAGTCCACGTCGACCGCGGTCACCGAGTCGGACGCGAACTTCCGCTGGACGCCGAACCCCGGTGTCAACAACTACGGCCAGTACAACAACCCGGCCGTCGACGCCGCGCTGGACAAGCTCCAGGTCTCGACCGACCCCGAGGAGCAGTTCCAGCTCCAGCTCGAGGTCGAGAAGAACCTGTGGGCGGACGGCTTCGGTGTGACGATCTTCCAGTTCCCGGCCATCCAGGGCTGGGACGAGAACCTGAAGGGTGTCGAGTCGATCACGATCAGCCCGACGATCTTCCACGGTTTCTGGAACTGGACGTTCGAGGGCTGAGAGTCCTGAACACCGCCTGACGAGGCCCGTCGCCGTCCGCGAGGACGGCGGCGGGCCTGTCCGGACGCAGGAGACCGGGGGTCTCCGACGGCCCGTCCGTCGGGACCCCCGGTCCTCGCGTGCTCCCGAACCCCGACGTCCTCACCACGGCGTCCCGTGCCCCTCGGTTCACGATCGCGCGAGACCCGCGCGTAGAATCGACCGGCCCCAGACCCGGGGTCCCTACCGACCAGCGAGGTAAGACCTCCGATGTTCTCCTTCATCTCGCGGCGTGTGCTGGCAGGGTTGGCGACCCTCCTCGTGTCCACGTTCGCGATGTTCCTGCTCGTCGACGCCGCGATCCGGCCGTACATCTTCATGGATCTCGAGTCGAGCACGAAGCCCAACAAGGCGCAGCTCATCGCCCAGCGCACCGCCGAGCTCGATCTCGACACGCCCTCGGTGATCCGCTACTTCAAGTGGCTCGGCGACTTCGTCACCGGTGACCTCGGGACGGCCTGGCAGAGTGGCCAGTCCGTCACCACCCTGCTCCAGGGCGCGGTGATCTCGACCATCCAGCTCGTCGCCGCGGCGACCGTCCTCGCCGTCGTCTTCGGCGTCATGGTCGGCATCGTCAGCGCGCTGCGCCAGTACAGCACCTTCGACTACCTGACGATCTTCGTCTCGTTCGTGCTCTACTCGCTCCCGGCCTTCTGGGTCGCCGTCCTGCTCAAGCAGTGGGGCGCGATCGGCTTCAACGACTTCCTCCGGGACCCGAACCTCTCGATCCTCGTGATCGCCGTGGTCGGCGTCGTGATCGGCCTGTTCTGGTCGCTCGCCTTCGGCGGGACGCTCAGGCGCCGGCTCACCGTGTTCGCGATGGGCTTCGCCGCCAGCGTGCTCGCGCTGCTGTACCTCCAGCTCTCCGGGTGGTGGGCCGAGCCGAACCTCGGTCCGGTCATCATCATCGTCACGGGCACGGCCCTCGCCTTCGCTATCACCGCGCTGGTGTCCGGGCTGAAGAACCGCCGCGCGCTCTACGCGTCCCTGACCACGGTCCTGGTCGGCGTCGTCATCTACTTCCCCATCCAGTCCGTCCTCAAGCAGGTGGACAACTGGTGGCTCGTGCTCGTCCTCGGGGTCGTCGCCGTCGGCGTCGGCATCGGGATCGGGTACGCGTGGGGCGGCCCCGACAAGGGCGTGTCCGCGCGCGCCTCCGGCATCACGGCGTTCCTCGTGGCCTCGATGATCTTCGTCGACAAGGTGATGGGCGTCTGGCCCGCGTACTTCAACGCGACGGCGATCAACGGCCGGCCCATCCCGACGATCGGCAACAGCACGCCGAACCTCGGCGGAAACTTCTGGGTGCAGGTCCTCGACCAGTACACGCACCTGCTCCTGCCGACCATCGCGCTCGTGCTCATCCAGTTCGCCGGATACACGCGCTACTCGCGCGCCAGCATGCTCGAGGTGATGAGCCAGGACTACATCCGCACGGCGCGCGCCAAAGGCCTGCCGGAGCGGACCGTCGTCATGCGCCACGGCTTCCGCAACACGCTGATCCCGCTCGCGACGATCGTCCCCATCGACGTCATCACCCTCCTGGGCGGCGCCATCATCACCGAGAAGGTCTTCGCCCGACCAGGCATGGGCCTGCTCTTCCTCAACTCGCTGCAACGAGGCGAGATCGACCCCGTCATGGCGTACCTCGTCATCGTCGCGGCCCTCGCCATCATCGCCAACATCGTGGCTGACCTCATCTACGCAGCCCTCGACCCGCGGATCCGGGTGAACGCATGAGCAACACACCGAACGACGCGTCGCAGAGCGGCGCGACCGAGAACCAGATCGAGCTCCTCGAGGTCGAAGGACTGTCCCAGGGGCAGATCGTCCGACGGCGCTTCTTCCACCACAAGGGCGCGGTCGTCGCGCTCGTCTTCCTCGTGGGCATCGTCGCGCTCGCGATCACGTCCATCGGGATCGGCGGCTGGGACGGCTGGTACGCCTACAAGGCGTCCGGTCAGGGCTCGACCTACCCGCTCGTCAACGGGGGAGCGCCCTCGCCCGAGCACATCTTCGGTCAGGACGAGGCCGGCCGCGACGTGTTCGCGCGCGTCATGCAGGGCACGCAGACCTCGCTCCTCGTGGTGCTGTCCGTCGGCGTCATCGCGACGGTGGCCGGCGTCCTCTTCGGCGCGCTGTCCGGGTACTACCGCGGTCGGGTCGACTCGTGGCTCATGCGCTTCACGGACCTCGTCATCACGATGCCGGTCATCGTCATCGGCGCGGTGCTCGCGCTCCTTTCCGGTGGCAGCAACGCGCTCATCCTGGGTGCGTTCCTCGGGCTCGTCCTGTGGCCGCCGCTCGCGCGCCTCGTGCGCGGTGAGTTCCTCTCGCTGCGCGAGCGGGAGTTCGTCGACGCCGCCCGCGTCGCCGGCGCGAGCGACCGGCGGATCATCTTCAAGCACATGCTGCCCAACGCGGTGGGCGTGATCATCGTCAACGTCACGCTGCTCATGAGCTCGGCGATCCTGCTCGAGACGGCGCTGAGCTACCTCGGCGTCGGGATCCAGGCGCCGGCGACCTCGCTCGGCAAGCTCATCAGCGACTACCAGGAGGCGTTCGCGACGCGTCCGTGGCTGTTCTGGTGGCCGGGTCTGTTCATCGTCGCGATCGCGCTGTGCGTCAACTTCATCGGTGACGGCCTGCGCGACGCGTTCGACCCGCGCCAGAAGCGGATCCCGTCGGAGCGCAAGATGGCGCGCGCTCAGCGCGTCGCGCGTCCCACGGCCGCCGCCACGCCCGGCGCCACCGGTGAGGCCGGGGCGAGCTGATGACCGCCGTCGTCGCCGCCCGCCCGGGAGGTCGTGGACCTCTCGGGCGGCGCGGTGCGCCGACGAGGTCAGGCGGTGAGCGCTACGACCGTCCCCACGACGAGCGCGCCCAGCACGGCGAGCTGCACGACGTGCCACGTCGTGCGGGCACCGGGAGCCCCCGGAACCGCACGATCGAGGTGGCCGGCGGCCGCGAGCAGGCCGTGCCGCTGCGTGACGGCCTCGGCGACGGCCTCGGCGTTCGCGCCGTTCACCACGCGCTCGCGGTCGACGGGGTTCCTGCGGGAGCTGCGCAGCCAGCGAGCCGATCCGCTCGACCGGGGCGCCGCCCAGGCGGTCACTCTGCCGCCCTGGTAGCGCACCTCGAGCGAGTACCGGGTCTCGACGCCCTCGTACACGGTCCACGGCACGTGGACGGTGCGGGCGACGTTGCGGACCTCGATCCCGCCGTCGGACACCTCGACGGCGGGACGCCAGAACAGCATCCAGACGAGGTACGTCACGAGCGCGGCGGGGAGCAGAGCCCCCAGGACCGCGACGACGTCCCCCGTCACGGCCGTGACCACGACCAGGGCGACGGCGACGGCGCCCGTCGCCACCGTGAGGACTCGGCCGTACGTCGAACGGAAGACCAGCGTGGGACCCATGCGCCCATGCTCGCAGAGTCGAGGCGCCACGAGCGCCGGCTCCAGCAGGAAGGACACTGATCAGCGTGGCCATCGAGACGTCTCCCGCGGCCCCGGCCGCGCGCCAGGGCAGCCCCGTGCTGACCGTGCGCAACCTCGGCGTGGACTTCTACGTCGACAAGGCCTGGTACCCCGCGGCCACGGACGTGAGCTACGACCTCCACTCCGGTGAGGTCCTCGCGATCGTCGGCGAGTCCGGCTCGGGCAAGTCCCAGTCGTCGCTCGCGCTGCTGGGCCTGCTCCCGCCGAACGGTCGTGCGCGCGGCTCCGCCAAGCTCGGCGACCGCGAGCTCATCGGCATGTCGCACGGCTCGCTGCGGCACGTCCGCGGCAAGGAGATCTCCATGATCTTCCAGGAGCCGATGACGGCGCTGAACCCCGTGTACACGGTGGGCTTCCAGATCGTCGAGACCATCCGGACGCACTTCAACGTCGGTCCCGCCGACGCGAAGAAGCGCGCGATCGAGCTCCTGCGGCTCGTCGAGATCCCGGAGCCGGAGCGCCGCTTCGACGCGTACCCGCACCAGCTCTCCGGCGGTCAGCGCCAGCGCGCCATGATCGCCCAGGCCCTCGCGTGCGACCCCAAGCTCCTCGTCGCCGACGAGCCGACCACGGCGCTCGACGTCACGGTCCAGGCCGAGATCCTCAAGCTGCTCCGCGACCTGCGCTACCGGGTCGACGCGGCGATCATCCTCATCACGCACGACATGGGCGTGGTGGCCGACATGGCCGACTCGATCATGGTCATGAAGGACGGCCAGGTCGTCGAGCGCGGCACGTCGGCCGAGATCTTCGGCGCGCCGAAGCACCCGTACACGGTCCGCCTGCTCGAGGCGGTGCCGCACCTCGGCTCCACGCGCGAGGCGACCACGACCACGGACCGCGTCCCGGCGGCTGCGGCGCAGGAGCGCCCGCTCGTGCTCGACGCGCAGGACATGGTCATCGAGTACCCGGGTCGGCGCCGCCAGGCCGCGTTCCGCGCCGTCGACGAGGTGTCGATGCAGATCCGCCAGGGCGAGGTCCTCGGGCTCGTCGGCGAGTCGGGATCGGGCAAGACGACGATCGGCCGCGCGGCCGTCGGCCTCCTGCCGGTCACCGGGGGCTCGCTCGAGATCGTCGGCAGGAACATGGTGGGCGCCACGGTCAAGGACCTCAAGCCGCTGCGCACCGAGGTGGGCATCGTGTTCCAGGACCCGGGGTCGTCGCTCAACCCGCGCCTGCCGATCGGCGAGTCCATCGGCGAGCCGCTCATGCTGCACAAGGGCGTGAAGGGCAAGGAGCTCAGCCGCGAGGTCGAGCGCCTGCTCGACCAGGTCGAGCTGCCGCGCGCGATGCGCAACCGCTACCCGCACGAGCTCTCGGGTGGCCAGCGCCAGCGCGTCGGCATCGCCCGTGCGCTCTCGCTCGAGCCCAAGCTGCTCGTGGCGGACGAACCGACGTCGGCGCTCGACGTGTCCGTGCAGGCCAAGGTCCTCGACCTGTTCACGGACCTCCAGCGCGAGCACGGTTTCGCGTGCCTGTTCATCTCCCACGACCTCGCGGTCGTCGAGATGTTGTCCGACCGCATCGCCGTGATGCACAAAGGCAAGCTGGTCGAGGTGGGCGCGACGTCGCAGATCGTGCACGCCCCCCAGCACCCGTACACGCAGCGTCTCCTCGCCGCGGTGCCGGTGCCGGACCCGGCGGCGCAGCGCGAGCGCCGTGCCGCGCGCGACGCGCTGCTCGAGGCCGCGGCGCGCGACATCGCGAACGACGAGCTGTCGTCGCTCGTGGACGAGGAGCGCTCGCTCGCGGAGCAGCGCGACGACATCGACCACGAGCGGAGCGCGCCTCCCACGGCGGGCGCGGGGTTCTGAGTCCCGGGACCCCACCGGGGAGGGCGGGTACCGCCCTCGGCCCTTGACCTGACGCCCCGGCGGGGGCCACGATCGTGGCCCCCGCCGGGGCGTTCCGGTTGCCGGAGATCGGCTGCGCGGCAAGCCTGGGAGGCATGACACGAGCCGAGGACGACGTGCCGGGGAAGCCCGGCCCGGACCATGCCGGGTCGGCGGACGCGGGCCCTCCCGCCCGCGGGACCACGGCAGCCGACGACCTCGACAGCCCTCGCACCGGACGCCCGGACCCTCGGGTCTTCTACCCGGCGGCCGGGATCATCCTGCTCTTCGTGCTCGCGACCATCTTCTTCACCGACACGGTGACGGCGCTCATGGACACGCTCCAGCGGGACGTCATCGGCGTCTTCGGCTGGTACTACGTGATCGTCGTGGCAGGGTTCGTGGTCTTCTCCCTGTGGATGGGCCTGAGCCGCTTCGGCGACATCGTGCTCGGCAAGGACGAGGACGAGCCGCTGTTCCGGCTGCCCGTCTGGTTCGCGATGCTCTTCGCGACGGGCATGGGGATCGGGCTCGTGTACTGGGGCGTGGCGGAGCCGCTGTCGCACTACGTGAGCCCCAAGCCGGGCGTCGAGGGGAGCGACCCGGCGCTCGCCCAGGCCGCGATGGGGCAGAGCTACCTCCACTGGGGCGTCCACGCGTGGGCGATCTACGTCGTCGCGGGTCTCGCGCTCGCCTACGCGATCCACCGCAAGGGCCGGCCGGTGTCGATCCGGTGGGCGCTCGAGCCGCTGTTCGGGGACCGGGTCCGGGGCCGGCTCGGGGACGTCATCGACGTCGTCGCGATCATCGGCACGGTGTTCGGGGTGGCGACGTCGCTCGGCTTCGGCGTCCTCCAGATCGCCGCGGGCCTCGGCTACCTCGACGTGGTGCAGCCGAGCACGGCCCTCGAGATCGGGCTCATCGCGGCGATCTCCGCGCTCGCGACGATCTCGGTCGTGTCGGGGCTGGGCAAGGGGATCAAGTGGCTGTCCAACGGCAACATGATCCTGGCCGGGGTCGTCCTGGTCCTCGTGCTGGCCCTGGGACCGACTCTCTTCCTCCTGCGGGAGTGGGTCCAGTCGCTCGGGTACTACGTCCAGAACATCGTGCGGCTGTCCTTCGACACGACCGCGTTCCAGGGCGAGGCCGGGCTCGAGTGGCAGTCGTCGTGGACGATCTTCTACTGGGGCTGGTGGATCTCCTGGGCGCCCTTCGTCGGCGTCTTCATCGCGCGGATCTCGCGCGGGCGCACGGTGCGCGAGTTCGTCCTCGGGACGCTCCTCGTCCCGACGGTCGTCACGACCCTGTGGTTCTCGGTCTTCGGCGGGTCGGCCCTCTACCGCGAGCTGACCGAGCCGGGGAGCATGCTCGTCGACGGAGCGGTCGACACCGACACGACGCTGTTCCAGCTCTTCGACGGCCTGCCGCTCGGCAACGTCCTCTCGGTCGTGGGGATCCTGCTGATCGTCGTGTTCTTCGTGACGTCGTCGGACTCGGGCTCGCTCGTCGTGGACATGCTCGCGAGCGGGGGCAACCCGAACCCGCCTACGTGGAGCCGCATCTTCTGGGCGGGCGTGTCGGGGCTGCTCGCGATCGCGCTCCTGCTCGCCGGCGGGCTCCAGGCGCTCCAGACCGCGGCGATCCTCATCGCGCTGCCGTTCTCCGTCGTCATGATCGGGATGGCCGTCTCCACCGTGCGCGCCCTGCGCGCGGAGCATGCCGCGATCCTGCGCGCCGAGCGCAGGGCTGCGCGCACGGCGCTGACGGAGCACGTGACGACCCGCGTGTCGGAGAGCATCTCGGAGCAGTGGGAGGAGCTCTACCCGGACCGCCCGGACCGGTGGCGCGCGCTGGCCCGGCGCCCGCGCAAGGGCTCGCCGACCTGACGTCGTCGGCGCCGCGGCGGGACCGACGCGGGGGCCGGGTGCGGCGAGCGCGGCGGGGGAGTGACGCGGGTCATGGTGGCGGGAAGCGCGACCCGGTAGGATAGCCGCGCCCGGGTGACGGCCCGTGCTCCGTGATGCCGCGGCGGGCTGCTCCCGCGCCGTGCGCGCAGAGGTGGCCGGCCGTCGTCGCCCCTCGAACCCCACGAAATGAGAACCGTAGATGTCTGTGCGCTCCGACCTGCGCAACGTGGCGATCGTCGCCCACGTCGACCACGGCAAGACCACGCTCGTCGACGCGATGCTGCGCCAGTCCGGCGCCTTCTCCGCGCACCAGCACGTGGACGACCGCGTCATGGACTCCGGCGACCTCGAGCGCGAGAAGGGCATCACCATCCTCGCGAAGAACACCGCGGTCCGCTACGCCGGCCCGGCCGCCGCCGCGGTGGGGGAGCCCGACGGCATCACGATCAACGTGATCGACACCCCCGGCCACGCCGACTTCGGCGGCGAGGTCGAGCGCGGCCTGTCGATGGTCGACGGCGTCGTCCTCCTCGTCGACGCGAGCGAGGGCCCGCTCCCGCAGACCCGGTTCGTGCTGCGCAAGGCGCTCGCCGCGAAGCTCCCGGTCATCATCGTCGTCAACAAGGTCGACCGTCCGGACTCGCGCATCACCGAGGTCGTCGCCGAGGCGACGGACCTGCTGCTGGGTCTCGCCTCCGACCTCGCGGACGAGGTGCCCGACCTCGACCTCGACGCCATCCTCGACGTCCCGGTCGTCTACGCGTCGGCCAAGGCCGGTCGCGCGTCGCTCGACCAGCCCGTGGACGGCCAGCTCCCCTCGAACGAGGACCTCGAGCCGCTCTTCACGACCATCCTCGAGAAGATCCCCGCGCCGACGTACGACGAGGGCGCGCCGCTCCAGGCGCACGTCACGAACCTCGACGCGTCGCCGTTCCTCGGTCGCCTCGCGCTGCTGCGCATCTTCAACGGCGAGCTCCGCAAGGGCCAGGTCGTCGCGTGGGCCCGGCACGACGGCACGCTCCAGAACGTCAAGATCACCGAGCTCCTCGAGACCAAGGCGCTCGACCGCGTCCCCACGGAGTCGGCCGCGCCCGGCGACATCGTCGCCGTCGCGGGCATCGCGGACATCACGATCGGCGAGACGCTCACCGACCCCGAGGACCCGCGTCCCCTCCCGCTCATCACGGTCGACGACCCGGCGATCTCCATGACCATCGGGATCAACACGTCCCCGCTCGCGGGCAAGGGCGGCAAGGGCCACAAGGTCACGGCGCGCCAGGTCAAGGACCGCCTCGACTCCGAGCTCGTCGGCAACGTGTCGCTGCGCGTGCTCCCGACCGAGCGCCCCGACGCGTGGGAGGTCCAGGGCCGCGGGGAGCTCGCCCTCGCGATCCTCGTCGAGCAGATGCGCCGCGAGGGCTTCGAGCTCACGGTCGGCAAGCCGCAGGTCGTCACGCGCACGATCGACGGCAAGACGCACGAGCCGATGGAGCGCATGACCATCGACGTCCCCGAGGAGTACCTCGGCAACGTCACGCAGCTCCTCGCGCAGCGCAAGGGCCGCATGGAGACCATGTCCAACCACGGCACCGGCTGGATCCGCATGGAGTTCATGGTCCCGGCGCGTGGGCTCATCGGCTTCCGCACGCGCTTCCTCACGGAGACGCGCGGCACGGGCATCGCGGCCTCGATCTCCGAGGGCTACGAGCCGTGGGCCGGGCACATCGAGACCCGCACGACGGGCTCGCTCGTGGCCGACCGTGCCGGCAAGGTGACGCCGTTCGCGATGATCAACCTCCAGGAGCGCGGCTCGTTCTTCGTCGACCCCACCCAGGAGGTCTACGAGGGCATGATCGTGGGCGAGAACTCGCGCAACGAGGACATGGACGTGAACATCACCAAGGAGAAGAAGCTCACGAACATGCGGTCCTCGACGGCCGACAACTTCGAGAACCTCATCCCGCCGCGCCACCTCACGCTCGAGGAGTCGCTCGAGTTCGCCCGCGAGGACGAGTGCGTCGAGGTCACGCCCGAGGTCGTGCGGATCCGCAAGGTGCTGCTCGACCAGACCGAGCGCGCCCGCGCGGTCTCGCGCGCCAAGCGCGCCTGACGTCGCCTCACGGGTGACCGTCCCGACCTCCCGGCAGGCCGCCGTCGTGCCCGACGGCGGCCTGCTGGCCGTGCACGCCCACCCCGACGACGAGACGCTCGCCACGGGCGCGCTCCTCGCGACGTGGGCCGGGTCGGGGAAGCGCGTCACCGTCGTGACGTGCACGCGCGGCGAGCGCGGCGAGGTGATCGACACGCCCGCGCACCCGACGGGCGTCGGGCACCTCGAGGGCGACGGTCCCGCCCTCGCCACGCACCGCGAGGGCGAGCTCGCTCGCGCGCTCGCCGCCCTCGGCGTCGCGGACCACGTCTTCCTCGACGCGGTCGCGCTCCCCGGGCCGGGCGCGATGCCCGACGGCGGTGCGCCACCCCGGTTCGAGGACTCCGGCATGGCCTGGGTCGCCCCGGGCGTCGCGAGCGCCGCGGCGGACCTCCCGCCCCGGGCGTTCGTCGGCGTCCCGCTCGACGAGGCCGCCGCGCTGCTGGCCGCGGTCGTGCGCGACCGCGGCCCCGCGGTCGTCGCGACGTACGAGCCCGGGGGCGGCTACGGGCACCCCGACCACGTGCGCGCGCACGACGTGACCGTCCGGGCGCTCGAGCTGCTCGACGCCGCGGGCGAGCCCGTGCCCGCGCTCTGGCTGGCGGTGGCCCCCGCGAGCACCGTGCGCGCCGCGCGGCGCGCCCTCGCGGCGCATCCCGCGGTCCGAGCCCTCCTCGCGGACGACGCCGACCTCGTCCTGCCCGACCCGGACGAGGACCTGCCGCCGTTCGCACGCCCCGACGCGTCGCTGCCCCCGCTCGTGACCGTGCCGGTGGCGCCCGTCCTCGACGAGCTCCTCGCCGCGATGCGGGAGCACGCGACGCAGGTCCAGCGCGTCACCGCCGCGGTCGCCGAAGCGGGCTCGGTCACGGGGGAGGGCCCCGAGGGCGTGCTGGGCTGGTACGCGCTCAGCAACGACGTGCTGGCCCCCGTCCCTTCACACGAGTTCTACGCTCCCTCCGGCGGCGCTCTCCTCGGCGACCAGGTCCGGCCCGGGCCCACACGTTAACCTGGGGCCCGTGGAGACCGGTATGGGGCGGCTCGTCGGCCGCGGGGTGGCGTGCGCGCTCGTCGGTGCGATCGTCGGGCTCGTCGGCACCGTCGCGCACCGGGCGCACCTGCTCGGTGTCGACCTCCCCGGAGGCGTCGGGCTGGGCATCGTGCTCGCACTCGTGACCGTCTTCGCGGCCGGCACCCTCGCGCGCGCCTGGGGCGGCATGGCCGGCCTGCTCGGCTACGGCATCGGATGGGTCGTGGTGGTCCAGCTGCTCTCGCTCGAGGGCCCCGGCGGCGACGTCCTGGTGCCCAGCGAGCCCGTCGGGTACGTCTGGATCTACGGGGGCCTGCTCGTCGTCGCGGCGGTCGCGTTCCTGCCGCGCTCGTGGTTCAGCGACCGGCCCGTCCGCCCGGCGCTCCACGGCCGTCCCACCAGGCACGACGGACCTGAGGACACCCTCGCGTCCCGCTAGAATTCGCGGTGCGGATCCCCGCACACCCCTCGTCGTCGCGCGGACAGCCGCGCGCCTTTCGTCACGGAGACAGTGGATGGGTCAGCCGACCGACCGAGACGCCGATCTCGACTCCCCTCAGGACGCCGTCCCCGGGACCGGGACCCCCGGTCCCCGCCCCGAGCCCGCCCCCGTCGACGAGAGCGCCGAGGCGTCCGGGACGGCCGACGTCTCCGAGCGGCCCGGCACGGACGACGGTGACGTCGCCGACGAGGCCCGTGTCCCCGCCGACTCCGCGCCCGCGGTGGACGACGACGCACCACGGGTCGGCACGGCCGAGGTCGCCGCTGCGGACGAGGTCAGCGAGCCCGTGACGCCGGTCGACCAGGACACCCCGGCCGCCGGCAGCGGGGCGGCCGAGCCGGAGGCGCCCGCCGAGCCGACGGCGCCCGCCGAGCCGGCGGCGCCTGCTGAGCCGGCGACGCCCGCCGAGCCGGTGGCGGCCGCCGAGCCGGTCGCGGCTGCCGAGCCGGCAGCCCCGCACGAGCGGGCCGACGCCCCGGTCGATCCGGACGAGACGGCGGTCATCGAGGTGGCCGAGGCCCGGCCGGACCTGTCGGAGGGCTCGGAGGGCGTCGTGCCGCAGGCCGACGCCGTCCCGAGCGCTCAGGCGGCCGACGCCGCCTCGACCGCCGCGGACGACGCTCCCGACGACGCGGCGCAGGTACCGGCGCCGCCCGGCGAGCCCGCGGCGGCTGCGGCCGGGACGGCCGTCGGGACCGAGGACGGCTCCGCACCGGACGCGGCCGCGACGGAGGCGGCAGGCGCCACGACGGACCCGGTCGCGGACGGTGCCGTGGAGGCTCCGGCCGCGGACGAGGCGTCGAGCGCCGCACCCGCGCCCGAGGCGCGGTCCGCCGGCTCGGCCCCCGTGGCGGAGACCGATCCGTCGTCGACCGCGCCCGCCGGGACGGTCGACCCGCCGTCGTCCCCGGACGCGGAGGACGAAGGCGAGGAGGACGAGGAGGAGCCGTACGTGCCCCGCGTCTTCGCGTTCGACCCCAGCGTCCCGGCCGTGCTCGTCCCGGCGCCCGGGACCGAGGAGCAGGCGGCGACGCCCTCGGACGGTCCGGACGTCGCGGTGGACGACCCTCCGGCCGAGCAGACCGCCGTGACGCCCACGGTGGAGGAGCCCGAGGCCGAGCGGACCGCCGTCGTGCCCGTGGTGCCGCCGCAGGCACCCGCGCCGTCGCCGACCGCCCCGGACCCCGCGGCTGCGGACCCGACCCCCGCGCCGGCCGCGGACGCCACCCAGGTCATCCCGCCCGTCGACCCGTGGTCCCGCCCCGCCCCGGTCGTCCGGACCTCCGTCCGACCGGGTGCTCCGGCCACGACCCCCGCGGCGGACCCGACGGCGACCCCGGGCGCGACGCCCGCGGCCGCACCGGCGGCGGCGGGCCTGGGAAGCGCCTTCGGCCCGGTCCCGCCCGACGAGTCCCGGCAGGCGTCGCCCTTCGACGGTTTCGAGGAGGACGCGCCCCGGCGCGGCTGGGTGCGCGGGCTGATGTGGACGGGCATCGGCGTCCTCGTCCTCGGCGGCCTCTACACGGGCGCGCAGTGGTTCTTCTCCGACAAGGTGCCGAGCGGGACGAGCGTCGCCGGCGTGGACGTCGGGGGACTCACCCGGACGGCGGCGCAGGACAGGCTCGAGTCCGAGCTCGGCCCGCGTGCGGCCGAGCCGGTGGCGCTCACGGCGGGCGAGGCGAGCACGACGCTCGACCCGGCGGCCGCGGGCCTGACCTTCGACGCCGCGGCCACCGCGGAAGAGCTCACGGCGTTCTCCATGAGCCCGGCCCGGCTGTGGCAGCACCTGTTCGGCGGCGAGGACGAGGCCCCGGTGGTCTCCGTGGACGACGCGGCGCTCGACGCCCAGGTCGAGGCGCTGCGTGGGAGCCTCGAGATCGAGCCGGTCGACGGCACGGTGCAGTTCGTGGACGGTGCCCCGACGAGCACGCCGGCGGCCGACGGCTCGGCCCTCGTGACGGACGAGGTCCCGGCGGCCATCACGTCGAGCTGGCTCGTCACGGACGGCCCGGTCGCGCTGCCGACCGAGCCCGTGGAGCCCGCGATCACGCAGGAGGAGACGGACGCCGCGCTCGCGCAGGCGGAGAAGGTCGTGTCCGCGCCCGTCGTCGTGTCGGTCGGGGGGCAGAACCCCGAGCTCCCGCCGGAGGCCCTCGCGGCGGCCGCGTCGTTCCCGGCGACGGACGGGGTGCTCACCCTCACCTTCGACGGCGCGACGCTCGTGGACTCGGTGGTCGACCGGACGAGCGACCTGCTCACCGCCGCCGACGACGCGCACTTCGTCTTCCAGGACGGCGCCCCGGTGATCGAGGGCGGGGAACCCGGTACGACGATCGACCCGGCGGCCATCGCGGCGGCCGTCACGACGGCGGCGTCGGGCGACGAGCGGACCGCGACGGTCGAGCTCGTCGAGTCGGACCCCGAGCAGTCGGTCGCGGCGCTCGAGGCGCTCGGGATCAAGGAGAAGGTCTCGGAGTTCTCCACCCCCGTGCCGAACGTCCCGGTCCGCACCGCGAACCTGCGCCGCGGCGCGGAGAAGGTGACGGGGACCCTCGTGAAGCCGGGCGAGACGTTCTCGCTCGTCGACACGCTGTCGCCCATCACGCTCGAGGGCGGTTACTTCGCGGCGGGCATCGTCGAGAGCGGGCGGCACACGGAGGGCGTCGGCGGCGGTCTGTCGCAGATGGCGACGACCACGTACAACGCCGGGTTCTTCGCCGGCCTCGAGGACGTCGAGCACCGGCCCCACAGCTACTGGTTCGAGCGGTACCCCGCGGGGCGCGAGGCGACGATCTTCGTCGGGTCGATCGACATGAAGTTCAAGAACGACACCCCGTACGGCGTCCTCATGCAGTCCTGGGTCGGCGGGGGCGAGCTGCACGTCGCGATCTGGAGCACCAAGTACTACGACGTGGAGACGTCGTCGAGCGGCAAGTCGAACGTGGTCCAGCCGACGACGGTCACGCACTCGGGCGCCGACTGCGCCCCCACCCCCGCGGGCAGCCCGGGCTTCTCCATCACCAACTACCGCAAGGTCTACCACGAGGGCGAGCTCGTCAAGGACGAGTCCTACCGGTGGACGTACAAGCCGGACAACGCGGTCGTCTGCGAGTAGGCGACCGGTCCACCACACACACGGAGGTCCCATGCTCGGACGGAGCGAACGGGAGTCGGGCGCGCAGGCGCTCCTCGCGGCCACGGCGGCGGGCTGGGTCGAGGGCGACCCCGCCGAGGCGGACGCGCTGCTCGACCTCGGGTCGACGACCGCGACGCTGTCGACCGTCGCGAGCATCGACGGCCTGTCCGCCGTCGTGCACCTGGGGCACCCGGCGCAGCCGTCGCACGAGCTGGAGCGGGCGCTGCTCGCCGCGCCGCCCTCGCTCGTGCTCACGGGGGCGTCGGCCGTGCCGGCGCAGTGGGTCTGGGTCGGGCGCTCAGGCGCCGCGCGGGACCTGACGGGGCACGTCGTCGTGGACGAGGCGGGCATGCGCGACCGCCGCCACGTGCTGCGCACGATGGGCGTGAGCCCGTCCCTCGTCCCGACGCGGACGAGCCTGGAGGAGCGCATCGCGCTCGCCGGCCCCGACGGCAGCCTCGTCGTCGAGCGTTCCGTCGCCGCGGGACCGCTCGCCGCGCTCGGGTACGCCGAGCTCGCCGGGAGCGAGGTCCTCGGCGACGGCGCGCCCGTCTGGTACGGCCTCCTGGAGAGCCGGGGCGCCGTACCGCGGGCCGAGGGCGTCGCCCAGGTCTGGCTCGCGTTCGGGCCGCGGGACGACCACCGCGGCTCGCTCCAGGAGACGCTCGCGCTCGTGGCCCAGGCCGGCATCGACCTCCAGCACCTGCGCAGCCACCGCTCCCAGGCCGGACCCCACATCTTCTTCTGCGCGTTCTCCTGCCCCGACGCGGGGACGCTCGACGGTCTCCTCGCAGGCTTCGCGGAGCGGGGTGTCGCGCACCGCCTGCTGGCCGTCCTCCCCGGGCAGGAGTTCGTGCCCGGCCCGGACGCGCTCGCGCCGCGCTGGGCGTCGGCGCCGGACCCCGTGCGCGCGTGAGCGTCGTCGGCTACCTCGGCCCGGAGGGGTCGTTCACGCACCAGGCGGCAGCCGTGTGGTGCGCCGACCACGCGGACGGCCGGGCCGACCGGTCCGCCGACCTCGCCGCGCGCACGACGGTGGCGGACGTGTTCGCCGGGGTCGCCGCCGGAGAGCTCGCGCGCGGCGTCGTCGCGATCGAGAACACGGTCGAGGGCTACGTGGTGCCGTCGCTCGACGCGATCGTCGGGAGCGCGACGGTCGTCGCGGTCGACGAGGTCGTGCTCGACATCTCGTTCGACGCGTTCGTGCGGCCGGGCCATGGCGAGCTGACGGAGGTCACCGCCCACCCGCACGGCCTCGCGCAGTGCCAGGAGTTCGTCCGCCGGACCGGTCTCGCCCCGCTCGCCGCGTCGTCGAACGCGGCGGCGTGCCGGGACGCCGGTCCGCACCAGGTCGCGCTGGGGCCGACGATCTGCGGCGAGCTCTACGGCCTCGAGACGTTCGAGCGCGCCGTCGAGGACTTCGCCGGCGCCCGGACGCGGTTCCTCGTCCTCGCGCCGCGGACTGAGGCGACGACGGCCCTGGAGGCGGCGCGGGCCCGGGGCGACGGCCCGTGGCGCACGATGCTCGCGGTGACCCCCGTCGTCACGGGGCCGGGCGTGCTCGCCCGCATCACGCGGTCCTTCGGCGAGCGCGGCGTCAACCTGTCGAGCCTCATCACGCGCCCGCTCAAGGCGGTGGCCGGCACGTACGTGTTCGTCCTGACCGTCGACGGTGCCCCGTGGGACGCCCCGGTCCGTGCCGTGCTCGACGACCTGGTCCGGGCGGGCGACTCGCTCAAGACCCTCGGGGTCGTGCCCGCGCGCGGCGAGCTGGACGAGTCGGTGCACGCCGACGTGGACGTCGCGCACGTCCCGGTGGGCAGCGTCGACTCCTCGGCGGACCCGGCCGCGCTCGCGACGGGGCTGCTGTGGTGACGCCCGACGCCGCGCCGGCCGCGGGGACGGAGCCGCGGGTCGGGGTCGTCGGGCTCGGGCTGGTCGGCGGCTCGGTCGCGCGGCTCCTGCACGAGCAGGGCGTCGAGGTGACCGCCCACGACGCGACCGCCTCCACACGTGCCGCCGCGCGCGCCGCGGGCCTGCGGGTCGTCGGCGACGTGGCCGACGTGTGCGCGGCCGAGCCCGACGTCCTCGTGCTCGCGGTCCCGCTGCGGGCCATGCGGGCGGTCGCGACCGAGGTCGCGCGCCACGTGCGCGGCACGACCGTCGTCACCGACGTCGGCAGCGTGAAGGGCGCGGTGCGCGACGCCGTCCGGTCGGCGGGGCTCGACGCGCGCTACGTCGGGGCGCACCCCATGGCGGGCACCGAGCACTCGGGGTTCGACGCGTCCGACCCGTCGATGCTCGACGGCGCACGCTGGGCCGTCACGGTCGACGGGACGACGCGCCGCGAGGCGTTCGTCACGGTGCTGCGGCTCGTGACCGGACCGCTCGGCGGGACGGTGCACGTCCTCACCGACGACGTGCACGACGAGTCGACGGCGCTCGTCAGCCACGTCCCGCACGTGCTCGCCACCGAGCTCCTCGGCGTCGTCGCGGACGCCCCGGTGCGCGACGTCGCGCGCGGGCTGGCGGCGGGCAGCTTCCGGGACGCGACGCGGGTGGGGCGCACCGACCCGCGGCGCACCGAGGCGATGGTCACCGACAACGCCGCCTGGGTGGCGTCGGCGCTGCGCGTGGTCGTGCGCGACCTCGAGCAGCTCGTCGCGGCGCTCGAGTCGAACGCGCCCGTCGGGGAGTTCTTCGACCGGCCCGACCCGGTGCGCGGCCCGGCCGACGCGCCGGGGACCGGAGAGCGGCTGCGCGTCGTCCTCGACGACGCGGGGGCCTGGCGCGCGGAGGTCACCGCGGCGGGGGCCCGCGGAGCCGTCGTCGTGGCCGTCGAGGACGACGCGGTCGTCGTCGCCTGACTCGCTCCCGGCCGCCGGGTCAGGCGGGTCGACGTGGCGGGCGCGGCGGGACGGGCTTGCCGGCCACGATCGCGTCGAGCGGGACGACGACGAGGGGCGGGACGGCGTCGTGCGCGCCGTGGCCGCGGTGCGGCGGGGCGGCGCTCCCGCCCGCGTCCTCGCGCAGCACGAGCTCGGTGGCGGTCGTCCGCACGACGACCCCGATGACGTCCGTGAGGGGCTTCCCCGCGGCGGCCGCCTCGTCCGCGGTGAGGCGACGGCGGACGACCACCCGGGTGCCCGGGGCCCACGCGGTCCAGGGCGCGTCGGGCACGGCAGGCGCTCCTCGGGTCTGTGACGTTCGTCCACGGGCTGGTCAGGGAGGGTCGGGCACCGCCCGACCTGAGCGATACTAGTCCTGCGTCTCCCTGTCGTGACCTCGCCCCTCGCCGGGTCGGGGTCCGGACGAATCCAGAAAGGTACTCGGTCGTGACTTACGTGATCGCCCAGCCGTGCGTGGACGTCAAGGACAAGGCGTGCATCGAGGAGTGTCCTGTCGACTGCATCTACGAGGGCAAGCGGTCGCTCTACATCCACCCCGACGAGTGCGTCGACTGCGGTGCGTGCGAGCCGGTCTGCCCGGTCGAGGCCATCTACTACGAGGACGACGTCCCGACGGAGTGGAGCGACTACTACCGCGCCAACGTCGAGTTCTTCGACGACCTCGGCTCGCCCGGCGGCGCCGCGAAGATGGGTCTCATCGAGAAGGACGACCCGATGATCGCCGCCCTGCCGCCGCAGGCCTGAGCACCACGCACCGCCGCACGTGGGGCTCGCCGACCTCTCCGGTCTCGCCTATCCCTGGGACACGCTGACCCCGTACGCGGAGCGCGCCCGCGCGCACCCGCGCGGCGTCGTCGACCTCTCGATCGGGACGCCCGTCGACCCGACGCCCGCCGTCGTGCGCGACGCGCTCGCCGCGGCGTCCGACGCGCACGGCTACCCGACCACGCACGGGACCCCGGCGCTGCGCGAAGCCGTCTCCGGCTGGTTCGCCCGCCGGCGCGGCGTCCCGGCCCTTGACCCCGACGCCGTCCTGCCGACCGTCGGCAGCAAGGAGCTCGTCGGGCTGCTGCCGTCGCTCCTGCGCCTCGGGCCAGGCGACGTCGTCGTGCACCCGCGCACCGCCTACCCGACGTACGACGTCGGCGCGCGCCTCGCCGGCGCGACGCCGCTCGCGACCGACGACGTCGACGAGTGGGCGGGGCGGGCGGACGCGCGCCTCGTCTGGGTGAACTCCCCGAGCAACCCGACCGGCCGCGTGCTCGACGCGGCCCACCTCGCGCGGGTCGTCGCCGCGGCGCGCGAGATCGGCGCGGTCGTCGCGAGCGACGAGTGCTACGCGGAGCTCGCGTGGGCGGAGCCGTACGCGTCGCAGGGCGTGCCGAGCCTCCTCGACCCGGCCGTCTCCGGCGGGTCGCACGACGGGCTCCTCGTCACCTACTCCCTCTCGAAGCAGTCGAGCATGGCCGGCTACCGGGCCGCGTTCGTCGCCGGCGACCCGGCCTTCGTCGCCGACCTGCTCGCGACCCGCAAGCACCTCGGCATGATCGTGCCCGCGCCCGTCCAGGCGGCGATGGTCGCCGCCCTGTCCGACGACGCGCACGTCGCCGCGCAGCGCGCCGTGTACGCGCGCCGGCGCGAGGTGCTCGTCGCGGCGCTCGGCGACGCCGGGCTCCAGGTCGACCACTCCGAGGCGGGCCTCTACCTGTGGTCACGACCGGCGGGGGACGACGGCGGCGACTGCTGGCGGACCGTGTCCGACCTGGCCGACCTCGGCATACTGGTGGGGCCGGGGGCGTTCTACGGACCGGAGGGCGCGGGGCACGTCAGGGTCGCGCTCACCGCGACCGACGAGCGCGTCCACGAGGCCGCGGCTCGACTCTCCGGAGCCTGATCGCTGACGTGACCTGCCTCACAGAGGTGTGGTGTTCTCGTGACGGTTCAGGATTGGTCACGTGCGGGTGAAGCGGGGTACGGTCGACCGCGCGGCAACGGCGCGAGCAGCAGCAGGAAGGGAACCATGACCACCACTCAGCAGGCGAAGGTCCGCCTCCTCGTCGACGACCAGGCGCAGGACCTGCCCGTGGTCGCGGCGACCGACGGCAACGACGGCATCGTCGTGTCCTCCTTGCTCAAGTCGACCGGTCTCGTGACCGTCGACCCGGGCTTCATGAACACGGCGTCGTGCGAGTCGAGCATCACCTACATCGACGGTGACGCCGGCATCCTGCGGTACCGCGGGTACCCCATCGAGCAGCTCGCGGAGCAGTCGAGCTTCCTCGAGGTCGCGTACCTCCTCATCCACGGCGAGCTGCCCGACACCGCGACGCTCGAGGCCTTCGTCGAGCGCGTCAACCGCCACACGCTGGTGCACGAGGACTTCCGCACCTTCATGGGGACGTTCCCGCGGGGCGCCCACCCGATGGCCGTGCTCTCGTCCGCGATCAACGCGCTGTCGACGTTCTACCCCGAGTCGCTCGACCCGTTCGACGACGAGACGGTCGAGCTCGCGACGGTCCTGCTCCTCGCGAAGTCGCGCACCATCACCTCCTACCTGCACCGCCGCCGCGTCGGTGAGCCGCTGCTGTACCCCGACTACTCGCGCGGCTACGTCGACGACTTCCTGCGCATGACGTTCGCGACGCCGTACCAGCAGTACGAGGCCGACCCGGTCGTCGTCGACGCGCTCGACAAGCTGCTCATCCTGCACGCCGACCACGAGCAGAACTGCTCGACGTCGACCGTCCGCGTCGTCGGCTCGTCGCACGCCAACCTCTACGCCTCCGTCGCGGCGGGCGTCAACGCGCTCTCCGGCCCGCTGCACGGTGGCGCCAACGAGTCCGTGCTGACGATGCTCGACAAGATCGCCGGCGCAGAGTACGACGTCGACACCTTCATGAAGAAGGTGAAGAACAAGGAGGACGGCGTCCGCCTCATGGGCTTCGGCCACCGGGTCTACAAGAACTACGACCCGCGCGCGGCGATCGTCAAGAAGTCCGCCGACGCCGTGCTCTCGACCCTCGGCAAGAAGGACCAGCTCCTCGACATCGCCATGGGCCTCGAGGAGATCGCGCTCAACGACGACTACTTCATCGAGCGCAAGCTCTACCCGAACGTCGACTTCTACACGGGCCTCATCTACAAGGCCATGGGCTTCTCGCCCGCGATGTTCACGCCGCTCTTCGCGCTCGGCCGCATGCCCGGCTGGATCGCGCAGTGGCGCGAGATGATGAAGGACCCGCAGACCAAGATCGGCCGCCCGCGCCAGGTCTACGTCGGCGAGACCGAGCGCGACTACGTCCCGGTCTCCGACCGCTGACGCCCGCTCCTCCGGACGCCGCGTCACTCACCCCACGGGGTGAGTGGCGCGGCGTCCGTCGTCTCCGGTAGCCGCCGGTCACGCCTCGTCGGGGACGGCGACGTGGACGCGGAGGAGGCCCGCGTCGAGCGGGGCGAGCTCGTCGGGGTCGATCGGGCTCCACGTCGAGTCCTCGCGGGACCAGCGGCGGTCACCGACCTCGACGGTGACGACGTTCGCCGCGTTCGCGGTGGCGACGGCCCACTGGGCGACGGCCCACGCGGCGCGGTCCGGACCGCCGTCCTCGCCCGCGGCGGGCAGGCCCGAGGCGTCGACCTGCACGGTGCCCCCGTCTCCGCCGTCGGACGGGGACACCTGGGCCCCGTCGCCGAGGTCGCGGGCCAGGCGGTCTCGGAACGGCTGCGCAGGGTCGCCGTCGGAGGGAACCTCGGTCGCGGCCACGGGGGCGAGGTCGCACGTCAGCGAGGCGGGCGACCAGCCCGTGAGCGCGGACGCCCAGGCGCGCGACCGGGGCTCGTGCTGCGCGTACGCGTCGGGGAACGCGGAGCGCTGGACGGTCTGCGCCGCGACCGTGACCTCCATGCCCTCGTAGCCCTCGACGGTCTCGAGCACGTCGTAGAACGCGTTGGCCGAGTACACGGGGTCCATGATCTGCTCGACGCTGCCCCAGCCCTGGGACGGGCGCTGCTGGAACAGGCCGACGGAGTCGCGGTCGCCGTAGTCGATGTTGACGAGCCGGGACTCCTGGAGCGCGGTCGCGAGCCCGATCGTCGCGGCGCGGGCGGGCAGTCCGCGGCGTACGGCCGTGCCCGCGACGAGCGCCGCGTTGTCCGCCTGGGTCACGGACAGGTACCAGGTGCGGCCGTCGGCGGTCGCGGCGCAGCGCTCGGCGACGGGCGTCTCGTCGTCGAGCCGGTTGAGCGCGACGACGACGCCGCCCACCCCGACCGCGGCCACCGTGAGGAGGGTGACGACGGTGCGGAGCGGGCGGCGCCGGGAGCGCGCACGGCCGACGTCCGGCAGGTCCCGGGGACGGGAGGCTCGGGTCGTGGTCATGCGGGACGCCGTCGGGCTCGTCGGTGGTGGGTCAGTTCGCGTGCAGCGCGGCGTTGAGCTCGACGCCGGCGCCGGTGCGGGACACGGCCTCGACGCCGCCGGTGAGCGAGTTGCGCCGGAACAGGATGCCGGAGCGGCCGGAGAGCTCGCGCGCCTTGACGACGAGGGGCCCGCCCGCGGCGTCCGTCTGACCGACGACGGTCACCTTGGTCCCGGCGGTGACGTACAGGCCGGACTCGACGACGCAGTCGTCGCCCAGGGGGATGCCCAGGCCCGCGTTGGCGCCGAGGAGCGAGCGCTGCCCGACGGAGATGACCTCGCGGCCGCCCCCGGAGAGGGTGCCCATGATCGACGCGCCGCCGCCGACGTCCGAGCCGTCGCCGACGACGACGCCGGCCGAGATGCGGCCCTCGACCATCGACGTGCCGAGCGTCCCGGCGTTGAAGTTGACGAAGCCCTCGTGCATGACGGTCGTGCCGGGAGCGAGGTGGGCCCCGAGCCGGACCCGGTCGGCGTCGGCGACGCGGACGCCCGAGGGGACGACGTAGTCCACCATGCGCGGGAACTTGTCCACGCCGTACACCGTCACGGTCTGCCCGGTCGCGCGCAGGCGCAGTCGCGTCTCCTCGAAGCCGTCGACCGCGCACGCGCCGTGGTTGGTCCAGACGACGTTCGTCAGCACGCCGAAGAGCCCGTCGAGGTTCTGCCCGTGCGGGGCGACGAGGCGGTGGGAGAGCAGGTGGAGGCGCAGGTACGCGTCGGCGGTGTCGGCGGGGGCGGCGTCGAGGTCGATCTCGGTCCGGACCACGACGACGTCCACGCCCCGCAGCTCGTCGCGCTCGGCGAGCGCGTCGAGCGAGGCGGGCACGGTCGTGTCCGCCGGCGCGGCGCCGAGCGCCGGGGCCGGGTACCAGACGTCGAGGGTCGTGCCGTCGTCGGTGACGGTCGCCAGGCCGTAGCCCCACGCCGTACGCGGCTCGGACGCGGCCGCCGAGGGGGCGGTCGCGGGGGTCGCAGAAGTCATGCGCCCCACCCTATCCGCCGCCGGTAGGGTGCTGGCGTGACCTCTCCCACCGCTGCCGCCCTGCCCGTGCTCGACCTCCGCGGCGACCTCGTCGCGCTCTTCCGCGCCGTGTGCGACACGCCGTCGGTGAGCGGCGACGAGCGGACGCTCGCGGACGCGGTCGAGACGGCGCTGCGTGCGTACCGGCACCTGGAGGTGGTGCGCGACGGCGACACGGTGGTCGCGCGCACGTCGCTCGGCCGGGAGCGGCGCGTCGTGGTCGCGGGCCACCTGGACACGGTGCCCCTCACGGACCCGCCGAACCTGCCCACGCGAGTCGTGGGGGAGGGTGCGCACGCCGAGGTCTGGGGCCGTGGGACGGTCGACATGAAGGGCGGCGTCGCGGTCGCGCTCGCGCTCGCGGCCGAGCTCGACGCCCCGGCGCAGGACGTGACGT
Organism: Cellulosimicrobium sp. I38E; assembly: GCF_001647255.1. Taxonomy (NCBI): domain Bacteria; kingdom Bacillati; phylum Actinomycetota; class Actinomycetes; order Micrococcales; family Promicromonosporaceae; genus Cellulosimicrobium; species Cellulosimicrobium sp. I38E. The sequence continues at coordinate 58,289 of NZ_LUAZ01000009.1, read as the reverse complement.
GGGTGTTCTACGACAACGAGGAGGTCGCGTCCGACCTCAACGGGCTCGGGCGCCTCGCGCGCAACCGTCCCGACCTGCTCGCGGCCGACTTCGCGGTCCTCGGCGAGCCGACGTCCGCCGGTCTCGAGGGCGGGTGCAACGGCACGCTGCGGGTCGACGTGCGCGTCCCCGGGGTCGCGGCGCACTCCGCGCGCTCCTGGACGGGCGCCAACGCGATCCACGCGGCGCACGAGGTGCTCGACCGCCTGGCCGCGTACGTCCCGCAGCAGATCGAGGTCGACGGTCTGGTCTACCGCGAGGGCATGAACGCGGTCGGCATCGCCGGGGGGATCGCGGGCAACGTCGTGCCGGACGAGTGCGTCGTCACGGTGAACTTCCGGTTCGCGCCCTCGCGCACGGTCGTCGAGGCGGAGCAGCACGTGCGCGAGCTCTTCGCCGGCTTCGAGGTCGTCCTCACCGACGTCGCAGCGGGCGCGCGACCGGGGCTCGACGACCCGCTCGCCGCGGACTTCGCCGCCGCGGTGCTGGGCGTCACGGGCGGCGCGCCGGCGCCGAAGTACGGCTGGACCGACGTCGCGCGCTTCGCCGAGCTGGGCGTCCCCGCGGTGAACTTCGGCCCGGGGGACCCGCTGCTCGCGCACAAGGACGACGAGCGCTGCCCGGTCGGCGAGCTCGCGCTGTGCCGCGACGCGCTGCGTGCGTGGCTCACGGCCACCCCTGCGGCTTAGGCTCGTGACCATGAGCGACACGGTGCGTGACCAGGGTTCCGACGACGGCCTGCCCCAGGCGGGGACGGGGTACCGCAAGGGGCCGGTGCTGCTGCGCGGGGACCAGATCCCCCGCCAGACGACGGACCAGCGCCTCCTCGACACGGGGGGCAGCGCGGACTGGGTCCACTCGGACCCGTGGCGCGTGATGCGCATCCAGAGCGAGTTCGTCGAGGGCTTCGGCGCGCTGGCGGAGGTCGGCCCGGCCGTGTCGGTGTTCGGGTCGGCCCGGACCAAGCCGGACCACCCGGACTACGCGCTCGCCGAGGACGTCGGCCGTCGCCTCGTCGACGAGGGCTTCGCCGTCATCACGGGCGGGGGCCCGGGCATCATGGAGGCGGCCAACAAGGGCGCGTCCGAGGCGGGCGGGCTGTCGATCGGTCTGGGCATCGAGCTCCCGTTCGAGCAGGGCATGAACCGGTACGTGAACCTCGGCGTGAACTTCCGCTACTTCTTCGCCCGCAAGACGATGTTCGTCAAGTACGCGCAGGGCTTCGTCGTCCTCCCGGGTGGGTTCGGCACGTTCGACGAGCTGTTCGAGGCCCTCACGCTCGTCCAGACGCACAAGATCACCGAGTTCCCGGTGGCGCTCGTCGGCACGGACTACTGGAGCGGGCTGCTCGAGTGGGCCCGCACGGCGGTCGCCGGACGCGGCATGATCAGCGCGCACGACCTCGACCTCGTCCACCTGTGCGACGACCCCGCCGAGGCCGTCGAGTACGTGTGCGACCGCGGCGCCGAGCTGCGCGCCGAGGAGCTCGAGGCCACCGAGGAGCTCGCCCGGGCGCAGGCCGGCGACGCGAGCTGAGGGCCGCGGCGCGATGACCCCACCCGCCCCCGACGCGCCCGCGGAGCCGTCGGGCGGGCACTCCGACGACGCACCCGAACCGCTGCCTCCCCTCGGGGTCCCACCTCGTGGCACGTCGCTCGTGCTGCGCGGGCGGGTCCTCGAGCGGCCCGCGGTGATGGCGATCGTCAACCGCACCGACGACTCGTTCTACGCGGGCGCGCGCCAGCTCGACGACCGGGACGCGCTCGCGGCGGTCGAGCGCGCTGTCGTCCAGGGCGCCGAGATCCTCGACGTGGGGGGAGTGCGGGCAGGCGTCGGTCCCGTGGTGACGCCCGACGAGGAGGTCCGTCGCGTCGTGCCCTTCGTGGCGCGGGTCCGTGCGGAGTTCCCCGACCTGCTCGTGAGCGTCGACACGTGGCGGGCCGAGGTGGCGCACGAGGCGGCGCTCGCGGGCGCCGACCTCATCAACGACACGTGGGCGGGCCACGACCCCCGCCTGGTCGAGGTCGCGGGCGAGCACGGCGTCGGGGTGGTGTGCTCGCACACGGGGGGCGCGACTCCTCGCACCGACCCGTTCCGCGTCGCGTACCCCGCCCGGCCCGGCGCCGCGGACCCGCGCGACGGCGTCGTCCAGGACGTGGTGGCGACCCTCCGTACGGCGGCCGAGCGGGCGGTCGCGTGCGGGGTCCCGCGGGCGTCGGTCCTCGTCGACCCCACGCACGACTTCGGCAAGAACACGTGGCACTCCCTGCACCTCCTGCGTCGGACAGAGGTCCTCGCAGGCCTCGGGTTCCCGCTCCTCATGGCGCTGTCCCGCAAGGACTTCGTGGGCGAGACGCTCGACCTCCCGGCCGACGAGCGGCTGGAGGGCACCCTCGCCGCGACGGCCCTCGCCGCGTGGCTCGGCGCGCGCGTCTTCCGCGCGCACGACGTCGCGGCGACCCGGCGCGTCCTGGACCTCGTCGCCGCGGTGCGCGACGAGATCCCTCCGGCGGTCGCCTTGCGGGGCCTCGCGTGACCACGCGGCGCGTCGCGGCCGGTCCGGGCGAGCGTCCGCGGCTGCTCCGCCCGACCTCGTGGCCGTGGTGGGTGCAGGTCCTCGCGGTGTACGGCCTCGCGCGCGCGGTGAGCGCGGTGATCCTCCTCGTCGTCGCGAGGTCCCAGGAGGCGAACCCCTGGACGGACGCCGCGCCGTCGTACCTGCCGTACGTCGCGCGCATGTGGGACGCGAGCTGGTACGAGCAGATCTACGGGTCCGGCTACCCCGACACGCTCCCCGTGGGTCCCGACGGCGCCGTCGAGCAGAACGTCTGGGCCTTCTTCCCGCTCTTCCCGGCGCTCGTCCGTGCCCTCGACGCCGTCACCGGTCTGGGGTGGGACATGCTCGCGCCCACGGTCGCGCTCGTGTGCGGTGCCGGCGCCGTCCTCGTGATCCACCGGCTGGTCGCGACGGCGGGCGCCGCGGCCGTCGAGCGCAGGCCGGGCCTGCCGCTGGCGACCGTCCTGCTCGTGAGCGTCTTCCCGTCCAGCCCCGTCCTCCAGGTCGCGTACACGGAGTCCCTCGCGCTCCTCCTCGTGGCGTCGGCGCTCCTGCTGCTGGCGCGGCGCCGCTACGGGTGGGCCACGCTCGTCGTCGTCCTCCTCGGCTTCTCCCGCGCCGTCGCGCTGCCGATGGCGGCGGTCGTCCTGTGGCACGGGATCGTGCGCTGGCGGCGCGGCGACCTGCGCGGGCCCGACGCCGCGCGGGTGAGCGGTCTCCTCGCCGTCGCCCTGGCGAGCGGGTTCGTGTGGCCGTGGGCGTGCAGCGTCGTCACGGGCGTGCACCAGGGGTACTTCCGCACGCAGGAGGCATGGCGCGGCGGAGCGGAGGTCGTGCCGGTCGTCCCGTGGGTCGACGTGTCGCGCTGGCTGATGGGCGACGCCGGCCCGTGGGTCCTCGTGCTCGTGCTGCTCGCGACGGCCGCCCTCGTGCTCAACCCCGGCGCGGCGCGGCTCGGACCGGAGATGCACGCGTGGTCCGGCGCGTACCTCGCCTACCTGGTCGCGGCGATCCAGCCCGGCACGTCGCTCGTGCGGTTCCTGCTGCTCGCCTTCCCGCTCGCGGCGGTGACCGTCGGATGGACGCGGTCTCGTCTGTGGCTGGCCGCCGTGACCGTCGCCGGCGTCGCGGGTCAGGTGTGGTGGGTGTGGTCGCTCTGGCGGCTCGTCCCGCCGTCCGGCTGGCCGCCGTGACCCGGACGCCCGGGATGTCGGTACGGGTGAACTAGACTGTCCCCGGGCGTCGTCCGAGGTCGGACGCCCCTCCTCGCGCGTGCGGGGTGGACTCGGGACAACGGAAATGGAGTGCCATCGATGGCTGCGATGAAGCCGCGGACGGGTGACGGGCCGCTGGAGGTCACCAAGGAAGGGCGAGGCATCGTCATGCGGGTCCCGCTCGAGGGTGGCGGACGCCTGGTGGTCGAGCTCAACGCGACCGAGGCCAGCGAGCTGGGTGAGGCGCTCCAGGCCGTGGTGGGCTGATTGCCCGCACGTGAGCGCCGGGCCTCCGGTCTCCCCGGGCTGCCGCGCACGCTGCCCGAGGTGGTCGGTGCCCGGGGCGCTCTGAGCGACGCGGCACTCCTCGACGACGCGCAGGTCGACGCGGTCGTCGTGGCCGTCGCGCCCCCGCGCGAGGCCGAGGACGGCTTGCAGCCTCGTGCCGGCACCGTCGACGCGACGGTGCGGTACGGCGTCGACCTCGCGGAGCTCGCCGAGCGTGCGGGCGGGCGGAGCTTCCGTGGTGCGTCCGGCGAGGTCGTGCGCGTCGACCTGCCGCGCGCGCACGCGGGGTCGGGGGCGCGGCTCCCCTGGGCGGGCCTGCCCCCGCGGATCCTGCTGCTCGGGGTCGGCGGCGGGACGGCGTCGGACCTGCGGCGCGCCGGTGCGGCCCTCGCTCGTGCGGCGCGCGGCCTGGAGCGCGTCGTCAGCGCCGCCACCGCCGACGCGGGTCCCGACGCGGTCCGCGCGTTCGTCGAGGGCTACCTGCTCGCTGCGTACGACCAGCCCCGGCAGAGCGGGGCTTCACCGTCCGCGACCGAGGCGGCCGCGGAGCAGCTCGTCCTGCTCGCGCCCGAGGACCGGCCCGACGTCACGGCGCCGATCGAGGCCGCGCACCGCGCTGCGGCGGCGACCTGGCTGGTCCGCGACCTCGCCAACGTCCCGTCCGACGTCAAGGACCCGGCGTGGTTCGCCGACCGCGCGGTCGAGCTGGCCGACGCGGTCGGGCTGGACACGGCCGTCCGCGGCCCCGCCGAGCTCGGCACGGAGGGCTTCGGGGCGATCCTGGCCGTAGGTGCGGGCTCGGCACGACCACCGCGCCTCGTGACCGTCACCTACGACCCGGCGGACCACGGGGTCCTCCCTGCGGGTGCCGGTGCCGACGTCCGGCACGTGGTCGTCGTCGGCAAGGGCATCACGTACGACACCGGCGGACTCTCCATCAAGCCGCGCGAGGCGATGGTGCCGATGAAGACCGACATGGCGGGCGCGGCCGTCGCGCTCGCGGTCGTGCTCGGTGCTGCCCGCGCCCGCTCCGACCGCCGGGTCACCGCGGTGCTCCCGCTGGCCGAGAACCACGTGGGCGCCGCCTCGTACCGCCCGGGGGACGTGCTGCGCACCTGGTCGGGCCGGACGGTCGAGGTGGCGAACACCGACGCGGAGGGCCGTCTCGTCCTCGCCGACGCCGTCGCGTACGCCGTGGCCGAGCTCGCGCCCGACGTGCTCGTCGACGTCGCGACCCTCACCGGCGCGGCGAGCCTCGGCCTGGGCCGCGGGCACGGCGCGCTGTTCGCGACGGACGACGCCGTCGCCGACGCCCTGGAGGACGCCGCGCTCTCCACCGGCGAGCGGGTGTGGCGCATGCCGCTCGTCGAGGACTACGCGGACGCGCTGCGCTCCGACGTCGCCGACCTGCGGCACGTGCCCGTCGAGAGCCCGGGCGGCGGGTCGATCACGGCCGCGCTGTTCCTGCGCGAGTTCGTCGGGGACGTGCCCTGGGCGCACCTCGACATCGCCGGACCCGCACGGGCGACCGCCGACCGGCACGAGGTCGTCGCCGGGGCCACGGGATACGGTGCCAGGCTCCTCCTCGAGGCGCTCGACCGGCTCTGACCGTCGAGTCCCTCGCCCGCCGGGACGTCTCAGCGGCGCACGGCGAGCAGCAGGCCGTCGCCGCTCGGGAGCAGCGCGGGCCGGACGCGCTCGTCCGACCGCAGCGACCGGCCGACCTCGCGGACGATCGTCGTCACCTCGTCGCGCCGCGCCGGGTCGGCGACCCGGTCGTGCGAGAGCGCGCCGTCGACCGCGAGCACGCCGCCCGGGCGCAGCAGGCGCAGGCCCTGCTCGACGTACTCGGGATAGCTGTGCTTGTCCGCGCCCACGAGGACGAGGTCGTAGGCGCCGTCGGTGAGCCGGGGGAGGACCTCGCTCGCGCGACCCGGGATGGTGCGGGTCCGCGCCGAGGGCACGCCCTCCTCCGCGAAGGCCTCCTTGGCCGCGCGCTGGTGCTCGACCTCGACGTCGATCGTCGTCAGCACGCCGTCGGCCGGCATGCCGCGCAGGAGCCAGAGCGACGCCACGCCCGTGCCGGTGCCGATCTCGACCACCGCGCGGGCGGCCAGCGACGCCGCGAGTACCTGGAGCACCGCCCCCACGCCGGGGAGCACCGTCGGGCAGCCGAGCTCGGCGGCTCGGTCGCGCGCACGCAGGAGGACCTCGTCCTCGGGGACGAACTCCTCGCTGTACACCCAGCTCGCCGCCTTCGCGCTGCGGTGGGTGCCGACGTCGCTGGTGATCGGTGCCTCCTGGTGGTCCGTCGTCCGCGCCTGCGCCCCGGGGAGGGTTCCCCTGGCGGTGCGCTGTCTCGGATCGTACCCGGCCCGTCCCACGGCGGCCCGCTCCCGCGCCGCGCGTGTGTGCACGGGCCGTGGACGTCGCGCGCACGTCCCGCGCGAGAGGGGGAACACCGGGACGGTGCCGGGCGTTCTTCTGGGACGATGGACGACGTGGACGACGCACGACCGGGAACCAGCACGCACGTGACGCAGGACGGGAGCGCGTGGGTGCCGCCGTCGTGGGACGAGATCGTTCGCGAGCACTCGGCGCGCGTGTACCGGCTCGCGTACCGCCTGACCGGGAACCGGCACGACGCCGAGGACCTCACGCAGGAGACGTTCGTCCGGGTGTTCCGCTCGCTGTCCAGCTATACCCCCGGCACGTTCGAGGGCTGGCTGCACCGCATCACGACGAACCTCTTCCTCGACCAGGTCCGGCGCAAGCAGCGCATCCGCATGGAGGCCATGGGCGACGACGACGGGCAGTACCCGGCCCGTTCCGAGGCCCAGCCGGAGCGCGGCTTCGAGCACGCCAACCTCGACCACGACGTCCAGCGCGCGCTCGACGCGCTCTCGCCCGAGTACCGGGCCGCCGTCGTGCTGTGCGACATCGAGGGCCTGTCCTACGAGGAGATCGCCGTGACGCTGGGGATCAAGCTCGGCACGGTCCGCTCCCGCATCCACCGCGCGCGGTCCCAGCTCCGCGCCGCGCTGCCGCACCGCGACCCCGCGGACCGCCCGGCGTCGGACGACGTCCCGACACCCGTGGCCGCCCGGGGGGTGGCGTGACGCACCTCGGCTCCCGCCTCTCCGCTCTCGTCGACGGGCAGCTCACGCCCGCCGAGGCGGAGCGTGCGCTCGAGCACGTGGCGTGCTGCCCGCGGTGCGCCGCCGAGCTGTCTGCGGCGCGCGCCGCCCGGCGGGCCCTGAGCAGCGCCGGCCCGGTCGAGCCCGCACCCGACCTCGCGGCGCGCCTGCTCGCCCTGTCGGCCCAGATCCCCTCGACCGACGGCGACCCGCTCCGCTCGGCGCCCGTGACGGGCGACCCCTGGGCGCAGCCGGTCCCGCTTCCGCGCGGTGCGTGGAGCGGGGAGGTGCGCCGGGGAGCGGTGCGTCGCCGGGTCGTCGGTCTCGTCGTCGGGGGGGTCGGCGTCGCGGCGGTCGGCCTCTTCGCGCTGGGGGAGAGCCCGCTCGTCACCCCGGAGCTCCACCGCAGCGACCCGCTCAGCGTGCTGGCACAGGCAGCGCCCCGAGCCACCGGGGCGCTCGTCGTGGGAGGGGTGCGCACGGCGGACCAGGCCGAGGGCGAGGGAGCCGCTCTCGACGGCACCGCGGCGCTCGCGGCGCTCGACGACCAGGGCTGGACCTGCCCCACGGCGCTCCCGGAGGGCTTCATCGTCGTCGACGTCCGGGACGACGCGGCCCGCGGCACCGTCGAGATCGACCTCGAGGCGCCGGGCGGCGAGGCCGTGGTGCGCGAGCAGTCGGGTCTCCTGGACACCGCCGCGCTCGCGGGCGCGGAGACGTGGGACGTCGGCGACCGCCGGGTGCACGTGCTGTCCGAGGAACCGTGGCACGTGGTCTGGCAGTCCGGCGACACCGTGATCGACGTCGTCGCGGACACCGAGCGGGAGACGCTCGCCGCCCTCGTGGCGGCCTTCCCGGCGCGTGACTACGATGCCGGGGTCCCGGCGCGCATCTCCCGGGGCTGGACGACCATGACAGGAGCGCTCGGCACCTCATGACCGACCCCCAGACCGGCCCTCAGTCCGGCCCGGAGCACGCCGGGGCGCCCGACGCCGCACGGAACCCGTTCGCACCGCCGTCGGCGTACCGCAGCGTGCCGCCCGTCCCGCCGTCGGCACCGGTCGGGCCCGGCCCGGTCCCGCCCCCGCCGGGCGCGACCGTCCCGCCCTCGGGCGCGGCCCCGCAGCCGCCGGTCCCCGCCGCGGGGCCGACTGGCGCGGCGGGGCCCGCAGACCCGTGGCAGACCCTGCGCTCGTTCGGCGAGCCCGAGCCGGTGTCGGCGCCGACGCGACCCGGCGGGTCGGTCGACCCCACGCTCGTCGGGGTCCCGCGGGGCGCTGCCGGTCCGCCGCCCGGGCGCGGGCTGCGTCCCGCCGTGGTGGCGGGCGTCGCCGTGCTCGCCCTCGTGGCGGGCGCGCTGGGCGGGGTCGCGGCCGACCGGCTCCTCGGGCAGGACTCGCCCGGCGCCTACACGTCGGCCCTGCCGCCCGCCAGCGTCGAGCCGGGGGCCGACCGCCCCGCGGGCTCGGTGGCGGACATCGCCGCAACGGTGCTGCCGAGCGTCGTCTCGCTCCAGGTCCGCGGGACCGACGGCGTCGCCACGGGGTCAGGCTTCGTCCTCCGCGAGGACGGGTACATCCTCACGAACAACCACGTGGTGGCGTCGGCCGCCGACGGCGGGGACGTCGTCGTGCTGTTCTCCGACGGGCACGAGAGCCCGGCCGAGCTGGTCGGGCGGACCGTCGACTACGACCTCGCGGTGGTCAAGGTCGAGGACACGGGGCTCACGCCGCTCGCGCTCGGCGACTCCGACGACGTCGTCGTCGGGGATCCCGTGGTCGCCGTCGGCGCCCCGCTGGGCCTGAACGGGACCGTCACCACGGGCATCATCAGCGCGCTCAACCGGCCGGTCCAGGCCGGTGCCGCGGCCGAGACCGCGTTCATCAACGCGATCCAGACCGACGCGGCGATCAACCCCGGCAACTCCGGAGGCCCGCTCGTCAACGGGCGCGGCGAGGTCGTGGGCATCAACTCCGCCATCGCGCAGCCCCCGGGCAGCCAGTCGGCGACCGGGAGCATCGGGCTCGGCTTCGCCATCCCGTCCAACCAGGCGCGCCGGACCGCGGAGCAGCTCATCGCCGACGGCGTCGCGACGTACCCGGTGATCGGCGTGCTGCTCGACCAGGGGTACCAGGGCGAGGGCGTGCAGGTCTCGACGCAGGCCCAGGCCGGCAACCCCGCGGTGACGCCCGACGGACCGGCCGACGCCGCGGGGATCCGGCCCGGGGACGTGATCCTCTCCATCGACGACCGGCCCGTCACGGAGTCGGACGAGCTCATCGTCGCCATCCGGGCGAAGGCTCCGGGGGACGCCGTGACCCTGCGGGTCCGCACGGGCGACCGGGAGCGCGACGTCCGCGTCGTCCTCGACGAGGCCACGAGCGAGTAGTCTGTCGGCGTGTTCGGGATCAACGGAGCCGAGTTCGTCGTGCTCCTCGTCGTGGCGGTCGTCGTCATCGGTCCTGAGCGTCTGCCGCGCTACGCGGAGCAGCTCGGGTCGTTCGTCCGGTCCGCCCGCGGGTACCTGCGGGACGCCAAGGCCCGCGTGGACGCCGAGATCGGGGACGAGATCGGGGACGTCGACTGGTCGAAGCTCGACCCCCGCCAGTACGACCCGCGCCGGATCGTGCGCGAGGCGCTCCTCGACGACGAGCCCGTGCGCGAGCGGGTCGCCCCGCCCCCGCCTCCGGCCGCCTCGTCCGTGCCGCAGGGCGGCCCGGCGCCGTTCGACGACGAGGCCACCTGAGGCCGTCGCCGACCGCCCGCGCGACGGGCAGCGATTCGTTCCGGCGAGGTACCACCTGTCAGAATGGGGCAATGTCCATCGAGGCGACGCACACCGGTCCGGCACCGGTCCGGGAGACCACGCAGGCGACCGGGAACCCGACGAGCACCAAGCCCCGGATCCTCTCCGGCATGCAGCCCACGGAGGACTCGCTCCAGCTCGGGAACTACATCGGTGCCCTGCGCCAGTGGGTCGCGCTCCAGGACTCCTACGACGCGCTGTACTGCGTCGTCGACCTCCACGCCCTGACGGTCAACCCCGACCCGGAGCGCCTGCGCGAGCGCACACGCCGCACGGCGGCGCAGTACCTCGCCGGCGGTGTCGACCCGGAGCGGTCCGCACTGTTCGTGCAGTCGCACGTGCCGCAGCACGCGGAGCTCTCCTGGGTGCTGTCCTGCCAGACGGGCTTCGGCGAGGCCGGTCGCATGACCCAGTTCAAGGACAAGTCCGCGAAGCAGGGTGCCGACGGCACGACCGTGGGACTGTTCACCTACCCCGTCCTCATGGCGGCGGACATCCTGCTGTACGACGCGGCCCTCGTGCCGGTCGGGGAGGACCAGCGCCAGCACCTCGAGCTCACCCGTGACCTCGCGGAGCGCCTCAACGCCCGCTTCGGCGACGGGACCGCCGTCGTGCCCGAGGCCCACATCGTGCGCTCGGTCGCGAAGATCTACGACCTCCAGGAACCGACGGCGAAGATGAGCAAGTCGTCGTCGAACGGCAAGGGCGTCATCTGGCTCCTGGAGGACCCGAAGGTCGCCGCGAAGCGGATCCGGTCCGCCGCGACGGACTCGGACACCGAGATCCGGTACGACCCGGTCGCCAAGCCCGGCGTGTCCAACCTCCTCACCATCTACTCCGCGCTCACGGGCCGCGACGTCGAGGCGATCGCCGCCGAGTACGACGGCCAGGGGTACGGGCGGCTCAAGGTCGACCTCGCGGACGTCGTGGTCGACTTCCTCGTGCCGTTCCAGGAGCGCGCCAACACGTACCTCGCCGACCCTGCGGAGCTCGACGCGGTGCTCGCGCGGGGCGCCCAGAAGGCGCGCGACATCGCCGCCGGGACGCTCGCGCGCATCTACGACCGCGTCGGCCTCCTGCCCGTCGGAGGGCCGACCGCGTGAACCTCCCGGAGCGTGGGCCGGACCAGGTGCGGATCGGCATCGCGATCGAGGTGCCCGAACCCTTCGCGACGCAGCTCCAGGACGCGCGCGCACGGTTCGGCGACCCGCTCGCACGGTCGATCCCGCCCCACGTCACGCTCCTCGGGCCGACGGTGCTCGACCCGGCCGAGCTCGACGCGGCACGGGCGCACCTCACCGCGGTCGCCACCACCGCCGCACCGTTCCGGGTCCACCTGCGCGGCAGCGCCACCTTCCGGCCGATCTCACCCGTGGTCTTCATCCAGGTGGTCGAGGGCATCGCCGAGTGCGAGCACCTGGAGAGCACCATCCGTACCGGTCCGCTCGCCCAGGACCTCCGGTTCAACTACCACCCGCACGTGACCGTCGCGCACGAGGTGCCGGACGCCGCGCTCGACGCCGCGTTCGACGAGATGGCCACCTACGAGGCGCGGTTCGAGGTCGCCGGGTTCTCCCTCTACGAGCACGGCGACGACGGCGTGTGGCGTCCGGAGCAGGTCTTCCCGCTCACCGCGGATGCCGGGACCGCGACCGCCTCGTAAGGTTCGGGGCGTGACGTCGCCCCCTTCCGCCGCCCCCAGCGTCGTCCGGCGCACGAGGGAGCGCGTGGAGACGCTCGTCGAGTGGTGGAAGGACAGCCGTCCCGGTCGCGCGACCTACCGCTACCTCTACTCCCGCGGTGCGTTGCTGTGCGGCGGCATCGCCTACTCGGCCCTGTTCTCCCTCTTCGCCGCGCTGACGATCGGCTACACGGTCTTCATGCAGGTCCTCGGCGGGAGCCAGGAGCTCATGGACGCCGTGTTCGGCGAGATCAACGAGCTCGTCCCCGGCCTCATCGCGGTCGACGGGGAGAAGGGCGTGATCGACCCCGACCTCCTGCTGCTCAAGCCCGGGCTCAGCGTCACGAGCATCGTCGCCGGGGTCGTCCTGCTCTTCTCCGTCGTCTCCTTCATGTACCACCTGCGCGGCGCCGTCCGGACGATGTTCGGCGTCAGCGACGTCGGCCAGAGCCCCGTCCTCGCCCGGGCGCGCGCCCTCCTCGGCTTCTTCCTCCTGGCGCTGAGCATGCTCGTCTCCGCCGTCGCGAGCATCGCCGTCTCCTCGATCGGCTACCAGCTCCTGGAGGCGCTCGGGCTCTCCGGCGGACCCGCGATCCTCGTCACCGGGGCCGGCCTGGTGGTGAGCATCCTGCTCGACGCCCTGGTCGTCGTCGTGGTGGTCACGCTCCTGGCGGGCGTCCACGTACGCCGCCGCGACCTCCTCGTCGGGTCGCTCACCGCCGCCGTCGCGTTCGGGGTGCTCCGCTACCTCGGGTCGTCGTTCGTCGCCGGCAGCGCCCGCCGGAACGCACTCCTCGCGTCCTTCGCCGTCCTCGTCACGCTCCTCATCCTCGTCAACTTCACCGCGCGCATCCTCCTCGCGGTGTGCGCGTGGATGGCGGACCCGCCCCGCCCGCTCGACCCCGAGCCCGACGGCCCTCGGCACGCCCGTGACGGCCGCCCCGAGCTCCCCGTCGTCGACGGGACCTCCACGACCGACGCCCGGCACGTGCGGGTCGCCCGGCACGCGGCGACCGAGGAGGCCGGGGGCTCCGTCGCCGTGGCCGCGTCGACGGAGGAGCTTCTCCGTGCCGGCCAGGGGTCCGGCAAGCCCTGGAGCCCGATCGTCCGCGGGGTCCGTCGGGCCCGCCTCCCGCGCGGAACCTAGCCGACCGACGCGTGCGGCGCCGAGCCGCGCGCCCGAGCCGGGGTGGGACGACGCAGGGCGCCGACCGTGACGGTCGGCGCCCTGCGTGCGGGACGTGCGGGGGATCAGAAGGCGCGCGTGATCATCGCGCGCTTGACCTCCTGGATCGCCTTCGTGACCTCGATGCCGCGCGGGCAGGCCTCGGTGCAGTTGAAGGTCGTGCGGCAGCGCCACACGCCCTCCTTGTCGTTGAGGATCTCGAGGCGCTGCGTGGCGCCCTCGTCGCGGCTGTCGAAGATGAACCGGTGCGCGTTGACGATCGCGGCGGGGCCGAAGTACTGGCCGTCGGTCCAGAACACGGGGCACGACGACGTGCACGCCGCGCACAGGATGCACTTGGTGGTGTCGTCGAAGCGCTCGCGCTGCTCGGCGGACTGGAGGCGCTCCTTGCTGGGCTCGTTCCCGGACGTGATGAGGAACGGCATGATCTCGCGGTAGGACGCGAAGAAGGGCTCCATGTCCACGACGAGGTCCTTGACCACGGGCAGGCCCTTGATGGGCTCGACCGTGATGGGCTTGTCGGGGTTGACGTCCTTCAGCAGCGTCTTGCACGCGAGGCGGTTGCGCCCGTTGATGCGCATCGCGTCGGACCCGCACACGCCGTGCGCGCACGAGCGGCGGAACGTGAGCGAGCCGTCGTGCTCCCACTTGATCTTGTGCAGCGCGTCGAGCACGCGGTCCGTGCCGTGGGCCAGGACGGTGAACTCGTCCCAGTACGCGTCCTCGCCGTGCTCCGACTCGGGGGAGTAGCGGCGGATGCGGAGCGTGACCTCGAACGAGGGGATCTCGCCGGCCTTGGCCTCGGGGGCGGGGCTCTCGAGTGTGGCAGTCATCAGTACTTCCGCTCCATGGGCTCGTACCGGGTCTGGGTGACGGGCTTGGAGCCCAGGGCGACCTTGTAGCCGTCGAACGCCTCGACGTGGTCGAAGTAGCCGGCGACGTGACCGTCGGCGACGTCGCTGGCCGACGTGGGGCGGCGGTACGCCATCGTGTGCAGCATGTAGTTGGCGTCGTCGCGGTCCGGGAAGTCCTCGCGGTAGTGGCCGCCGCGCGACTCCTTGCGGTTGATGGCCGCGACGACGGTGACCTCGGCGATGTCCAGGAGGAACCCGAGCTCGATGGCCTCGAGCAGGTCGGTGTTGAACAGTCGACCCTTGTCCTGGACCGAGACGTTCTTGTACCGCTTCTGGAGGTCGCGGATGTCCGCGAGGGCCTGGTTGAGCGACTCGCCGGTGCGGAACACCTGGGCGTTGGCGTCCATCGTCTCCTGGAGGGCCTTGCGCACGTCCGCGACGCGCTCGCCGTCGGGGCGGTTGCGCATCTCCTCGAGCTGCGCGATCACCGCCGCGGCGGGGTTCTCCGGGAGCTCGGTGTACGACGCCGTCGCGGCGTACGCGGCGGCCGTGCGGCCGGCACGCTTGCCGAAGACGTTGATGTCGAGCAGCGAGTTGGTGCCGAGGCGGTTGGAGCCGTGGACGCTGACGCACGCGACCTCGCCGGCGGCGTACAGGCCCTTGACGACGTTGTGGCTGTCGCGCAGGACCTCGGCCTCGACGTTGGTCGGGATGCCGCCCATCGCGTAGTGCGCGGTGGGGTACACGGGCACGGGCTCGGTGTACGGCTCGATGCCCAGGTAGGTCCGGGCGAACTCGGTGATGTCCGGGAGCTTCGCGTCGATGTGCGCGGGCTCGAGGTGCGTGAGGTCGAGCAGGACGTAGTCCTTGTTCGGCCCGGCGCCGCGGCCCTCGCGGACCTCGTTCGCCATCGACCGGGCGACGATGTCGCGCGGTGCGAGGTCCTTGATCGTCGGGGCGTAGCGCTCCATGAACCGCTCGCCGTCGGCGTTGCGGAGGATGCCTCCCTCGCCGCGCGCGGCCTCGGACAGCAGGATGCCGAGGCCCGCGAGGCCCGTCGGGTGGAACTGGAAGAACTCCATGTCCTCCAGCGGGAGACCGCGGCGGTACGCGAGAGCCATGCCGTCGCCCGTGAGCGTGTGCGCGTTGGACGTCGTCTTGAAGATCTTGCCCGCGCCGCCGGTGGCGAAGATGATCGCCTTCGCCTGGAAGACGTGGATCTCGCCGGTCGCGAGGTCGTAGGCGACCACACCGGTCGCGGTGACGGTCTCGCCGTCGGCGATCTCGCCCGTGGACAGGTCGTGGTCGGTGATGAGGTCGAGCACGTAGAACTCGTTGAAGAACTCGACGTCCTGCTTGACGCACTGCTGGTAGAGCGTCTGGAGGATCATGTGGCCGGTGCGGTCCGCGGCGTAGCAGGAGCGGCGCACCGCGGCCTCGCCGTGGTTGCGGGTGTGCCCGCCGAACCGGCGCTGGTCGATGCGGCCCTCGGGGGTGCGGTTGAAGGGCAGGCCCATGCGCTCGAGGTCGAGGACCGCGTCGATGGCCTCCTTCGCCATGATCTCCGCGGCGTCCTGGTCGACGAGGTAGTCGCCGCCCTTGACCGTGTCGAACGTGTGCCACTCCCAGTTGTCCTCCTCCACGTTCGCGAGGGCGGCGCACATGCCGCCCTGCGCGGCGCCCGTGTGCGAGCGCGTGGGGTAGAGCTTGGAGATGACGGCCGTGCGGACCTTGCCGGACGACTCCAGCGCCGCGCGCATCCCGGCGCCGCCTGCGCCGACGATGACGACGTCGTACTGATGGGTTTGCATCGGGGTCGATGCCTCCTGGGAGAGAGCCGGGTGGAGCGAGAAGACGGGGGCGAGTTGCGGGGGTGCTAGGCCGTGCAGAACGACGCGAGCAGCTCGGCCGGCGCGTTCGCGGGGCACGGGTCGAACGTGAAGATCACGAGCGTGCCGAGGACCGTGACGATCGTGAACGCGAGGTACAGCGCGAGCTTGAGGACGAGGCGAGTGCCGTCACGCTCGGCGTAGTCGTTGATGATCGTGCGGACGCCGTTGGTGCCGTGGAACATGGCCAGCCACAGCATGAGCAGGTCCCAGATCTGCCAGAACGGCGAGGCCCACTTGCCGGCGACGAAGCCGAAGTCGATCGCGTGCACGCCCTCGCCCACCATGAGGTTGACGAAGAGGTGCCCGAAGATGAGGACGATCAGCACGACGCCGGAGGCGCGCATGAAGATCCAGCTGTACAGCTCGTAGTTGCTGCGCGTGGCCTTGCGGCGCTTGTACGGGTCGCGCGGGCTCGCTACCGCCGAGGCCGTGGTCGTGGTCGACATCAGTGCCCCCCTCCGAAGACGTTCATGAGGTGACGCGGCAGGAAGCCGGCCATCGTCACGACGAACAGGCCGACGACGATCCAGAGCATGGTGCGCTGGTACCGCGGGCCCTTGGCCCAGAAGTCGACGAGGATGATGCGGATGCCGTTGAAGGCGTGGAACACGATGGCCGCGACCAGTCCCGCCTCGCCCAGGCCCATGATCGGCGTCTGGTACGTCCCGATGACGGCGTTGTAGGCCTCGGGCGACACCCGGACGAGCGCCGTGTCGAGCACGTGGACGAGCAGGAAGAAGAAGATGAGCACGCCGGTCACGCGATGCGCGACCCACGACCACATGCCTTCACGGCCGCGGTAGAGCGTGCCAGCTGGTGCACTGGGCACTTTGGGGGCCTCCTGTGGCGAGATCAGGGGGAGATGTCACGTTCCGGACGTGGCCCGGAACTCCCTCAGTCCGGACCGCGGGACCGTCGTCGGCATCGGTCTCTGGGCTTCCACCATAGTGACATCGGCGTCATGATGCGGACCGCCCGGGGCGGCGGAACGGCCCTGCGCGGGGGGTTTGTGACTGATCCCACAGCCCGCGGGGGAACTGCGCGCCTCACTATGCTGCCCCCATGGCCTCTTCGCCTCACCCCTCGTCCGCCGCGGCCGCGTCGCCGATCCCCGGCTTCCACGCCGTCGTCCCGGCGGGAGGGGCGGGCACGCGGCTGTGGCCGCTCTCGCGCGCGGGCTCGCCCAAGTTCCTCCTCGACCTCACCGGCTCGGGCCGCTCGCTGCTCCAGGCGACGGTCGACCGGCTCGTCCCGCTCGCGGGGGAGCAGGGCGTGGTCCTCGTCACCGGGGACCGGCACGTCGCCGCGGCGCGCACCCAGCTCCCGGGGCTCCCGGCCGAGAACGTCCTGGCGGAGCCGTCGCCCCGCGACTCGATGGCGGCGATCGGCCTCGCCGCAGCGGTCCTCGAGCAGCGGCACGGCGACGTGGTGGTGGGGTCGTTCGCCGCGGACCAGGTCATCACGGGCCGCGACGCGTTCGAGTCGTCGGTCCGCGAGGCGGTGGAGGCGGCCCGCGCGGGCTACGTCGTCACGATCGGCATCGCCGCGTCCCGACCGTCGACGGCGTTCGGGTACGTCCACAGCGGCGCGCCGCTCGGCGTCACGGGGGCGCCGAGCGCGCAGCACGTGCGCGGGTTCACGGAGAAGCCCGACGCCACGACGGCGCAGCGCTACCTCGCGTCCGGCGAGTACCGGTGGAACGCCGGCATCTTCATCGTCCGGTCGTCCGTCCTCCTGGGGCACCTCGCGGACCAGCGCCCGGAGCTGCACGACGGCCTGCGCGCGATCGCCGCGGCGTGGGACGGTCCCGACCGCGGCCGCGTGCTCGCCGAGCGCTGGCCCGCGCTCGAGCGGATCGCGATCGACCATGCCGTCGCGGAGCCGGTCGCCGCCGTCGGCGGCGTGGCGGTGGTGCCCGGCACGTTCGGGTGGGACGACGTGGGCGACTTCAACTCGCTCGCCGCGCTGCTGCCCTCGGTCGACGGTGCCGGGTCGAAGGTCCTCGGCGACACGGGTCGCGTCGTCCGTCGCGAGAGCGCCGGGTCCGTGGTCGTGCCCGCGAGCGATCGCGTCGTCACGGTGCTCGGCCTGGACGACGTCGTGGTCGTCGACACCCCGGACGCGCTGCTCGTCACCACGCGCGCCCGGGCCCAGCAGGTGAAGTCGATGGTCGAGACGGTGCGCGAGCTCGGGATGGACGAGCTCCTGTGACCGCCGACGTGACCCTCGCCGCCCGTATCGCCGCCGCCGCCGCGCGCCACGTGGACGAGGTCGTGGCGATCCGCCGCGACATCCACGCCCACCCGGAGGTCTCGCGCGCTGAGACGCGGACGACCGCGCTGCTCGCCGACCGGCTGCGGGCCGCGGGGCTCGAGCCGCGGCTCCTGCCCGGCACGGGCCTCGTGTGCGACGTCGGCCCCGAGCCGGGGGGCGCGACGGCCACCGGGACGCCCGACGACGCGTCGTCGCCCGGGCGCGTGGCCCTGCGCGCCGACCTCGACGCGCTGCCGCTCCAGGACAGGTGCGACCTCCCGTGGGCCTCGACGGTCCCCGGCGTGGCGCACGCCTGTGGCCACGACGTGCACACCGCGGTGGTGCTGGGGGCCGGCCTGGTCCTCGCCGACCTCCACGCGCAGCGCGAGCTGCGCCGCGGCGTGCGGCTCGTCTTCCAGCCCGCGGAGGAGGTCCAGCCCGGCGGGTCGCTCGACGTCCTCGCCGCGGGCGCGATGGACGGCGTGGACGAGATCTACGCGGTGCACTGCGACCCCAAGGTCGACGTGGGCCGCATCGGGACGCGCATCGGTCCGATCACCTCGGCGTCCGACGAGGTCTCCGTGACCATCGCGTCCCCCGGTGGGCACACCTCGCGACCGCACCTCACGGGTGACGTGGTCTACGCGCTGGGGCAGGTCATCACCCAGGTCCCGGCGGTGCTGGGCCGGCGCCTCGACCCCCGCTCGGGCGTGAACCTCACCTGGGGCGCCGTGCACGCGGGGTCCGCGCACAACGCGATCCCGAGCACCGGGACGGTGCGCGGGACGCTGCGCTGCCTGGACGTGCGCGCGTGGGAGTTCGCGGGGCAGGTGCTGCACGACGCCGTCGAGCAGGTCGTCGCGCCCTACGAGGTCGAGGTGACCGTGCACCACACGCGCGGCGTCCCGCCCGTGGAGAACGACGAGCGCTGCACGGGCCTGCTCGAGGCGGCGGCGCGCGACGTCCTCGGCCCGGACTCGATCCTCCTGACCGAGCAGTCGCTCGGCGGCGAGGACTTCGCCTGGTACCTCACCAAGGTCCCCGGCGCGATGGCGCGGCTGGGCACGCGGACCCCCGGTGGGCGCAGCTACGACATCCACCAGGGCGACCTCCAGGTCGACGAGCGCGCGGTGGATGCGGGGATGCGACTGCTCGCCCGTGTCGCCGCGGGACGGCCCATCTCTGGACCGCCGACCGACGCCCGGGCGTGAGCCCGTGCGCGACAGATGACGAGTTCAGGTCCGTGGGTTGGTCATCATGAGTTCGCGCCTGGTCCTGCCGCACTGCGCCGGTAGCGGCGTTGGCCCCGCCGATTCCAGTGATCTGTGGGCACCTCAACTCTCCCTGGCTCGTCGCTCCTGAATGATAAGCCTGAGCAATGACGGCGCCCTTGGTGGCGAACGTTCCGAAGCGAAGGTGATAAAGAAGCCCTTGACCGGGTGGTGAGCGCTGCGCTAGCCTTCGAACGCGCCGGCGTGCAGGGGGGTCCACAAGGGTGGCTTATATTTCTGTCGACCCTGCGATTAGGGATCGGGAGCGCACCTTGAAGAGATTGATTCGCCGCCTCGCTGCAATGATGCTTTTTGTTTTGGTTGGCTCGGGGGTGGGCGCTGGATTCGCCGCCCCGGCATCGGCTAAAACGTGCGTCGCAGTGAGTTCCAATGTCGGCGCCTGTTCGACAGTCACTTCCAGGGCGGGTTCGACGTTTAACGTGGCCTACCGCGACTCGGTGATCAACGGAACGTCCGCGACGATCTCGGCGACCTGTGAGGCTTCGACTAGCAAGACGTATACGCACTCCGTGAGTGCGTCGGTCGAGGCGAAGGTCAAGGCCGGCATCTTGGGGGAGATGGGCGTCACCGCTGGATACGGCTTCTCGGCCAGCTTGTCGAGTGGTTACTCGACTTCGGCGACGTTCTCAGTTCCCGCACGCAAGACGGTCAAGTGCGACCGTGGGGTATACACCGAGAAGATGAGTGGGAAGACGGTGTACAGCTACAGCGGCGGCGGCTCGGGGACGATCAAGACGGTTAGTTGGTCGTCAACTGCGCCCCAGCGTGCCGCCTGGAGCATCTACTGACGGCCGTGCGGGGAGTCCACAAGACGCTCGTCATCCTTGCGGCCCTGCTCTTCGCTCTCGCTGGATGTTCGAGTTCGTCGGCGCAGCGGAGTTCGGATCCCTCGAGTGTCGATAGCAACGCCGCCAGTCTCTCTCCATTGGGCGATACGGCAATCGAGGACAGCACGGGGAATCCTCCGAGCACGTCATTGCTGCCTTCGAGCGACGGCGCGGGCCTTCCGCCCGGAGAGGACCTGCTCTTCGCGGCGCACGTCTCGCCGGGCAGGTGGGAGAGCGTGGACATTTTGTCGAGTGATTTCGTAACCTACCTTGCGTGCCAGGGCGGCGGCGATATTGAAGTCGTGTATGAGGATGGCGGGTCTTTCTCTGTCCCATGCGACGGAATTGTCTCTCGAACGCGACTCCTGCTCGAGTCTGAGCGCACGCAGTTGTCGATAGATCTGGCTTCGGGTCAGGTGGCAGACATACGGGTCTCTGTCCAAGGCGGCAATACCTGAATCGGCTCGTACTGCCTAGTTGAGATCGCCTCGATTCACTCGCCGCGGGGATCGAGGCGATCTTAATCCTTGAACTTTGAGCTGTTCGTCATCGCGTTCTCCCATGAATGCCCGCGCGTGAGATCGGCACTAGTGTTGGTTCCGGTGTCGAGTGGTGAGCAGTTGACCGCTGACGTTCGGTGGCACGGAAGGGTTCTCGCGAGGACATCGCGGCGCTCGCCGGCCAGACGAGCTGTTGGTGAAGCGGTACACGAGGGACTTCGGCAGCATCGTGTCTCTGCAACCGATTGCACAATGGAAACGCCGCTGTCGAGCCATGCGTGTGCGTGTCGGAGTCGCTCGAACGTGCAATGTCGGGAACGTCAGGCGACTCCTGGGACAGGGGCGACATGCTGCAAGACGCCCCGGCGGACCTAGCTGTACTGAATCAGCGTGTTGTTGACATTGCGGGAGACCTCGGGGTCGTGTGGGGGTTGTCTCACAAAGCCGGCGTATTGCCAACGGAGGTCTCTCGTGTCTCGCGCTAGCGCCTAGCGACTCCGGTTGGGAGGCTGATCATGGTCCAGCGGATCGCGGCGGGCCGCGCGGTCGCGCAAATCGCCGCGGAGATGGGTTCACTCGCGGATCACAGCATGGCCACCCACCGCGGCGAGCACCCTCTCGCGGCTCGCTGGTGCACATCGACGTCAAGATGCTCGGCCGTATCTCCGACAGTGGCGGGTGGCGGGCCCATGGTCGTTTAGAGGTGGTCCGCGGCCCCGGGAACGGCTACGACTACGTCCACACCGCGATCGACGACCACTCCAGCCTCGCCTAAGCCGAGATCCCGACTGGCACTACCTGCGCTGCGTTCCTGACCTCAGCCGCAGCGTCTTCACCACGGACAGCATCACCATCCAGCGCGTCCTGAGTGACAACGCGAAGAACTTCCGCCAGTCCCACGCCTTCGGTGACGAGGCGGCCGATCTCGGCGCCGAGCTGAAGTTCATCAAGCCGCACTGCCTCTGGCCAACGGCGAGGTCGAACGTCTCAACCGCACTCTGATCACCATGTGGGCCTATGCGTACACCTAGCGCAGGCGCGCCAGCCGGGACGGGACGTAGGCCTTGGGACAGAGCCTGCGCGGCATGGACTCTCGTGGCGGTGACGGTCCGGGGCTTCACGCACGCGCGTCAGTACCAACGGTAGCTCTCCTGCCCGTTCGTGCACGTGAGCTCGCCAGCGTCGATCGCCTACCGGTGAACTTGCCCTCCCCGGTCGGTGCTTGGTGTTGTCGGTCTAGTGCAACGCGTTTCGGCTCAGCAACGGAGAGCTTCGGGGGCTGTCGTGCCCTGTGCGCGGGTCTTCTCTCCGCCGTCGGATCCGCACTTTGAAGCCGCACTGTGACCACGAGCGCCTGTCGCGGCACCGACCTCTCATCGTTCGCTCGCATGCACTGTCGTCGGCGTAGCCGGCACTCGCCTGCCATAGTCCGTGCTCGAGTGCTCTTCCTTCTCGGTGGGCCTCACTCGGTGTCCGTAGACGCGCATGATTGCGTACATGGCCCAGGATCGGGCTGGCCATCGGTAGTGGTGCTGACACGCGAGCTTCAGAAAACGGCCACGAGTGATCGCCGAGCACGGGCCATGGGAGCTGCGGTGCCGCGAGATCCTGCTCGCCGAGTCCGTGCGGGCTGCGCGCGACGGTGCTTGTCGAACAGCTGCCGGGCGCGGTCGAGATGCTCGAGAAGCTGGCTGCGGCCGGCGCCGCGGTTGAGGGTTTGGCGTCGCTCGCTCCGGCCCTCGTGGACCGCATGGTCCTGGTGCTCCAACTTGTGCCTGGCGGGCGCCCCGTTTGGTCGCCGAATCTCGACGCCGGGGCGTCTCGACACGCGGCGTCAGCGACGCCGTCCCGTTCCGTGAGATGGGGCGTGTCACCTGCTAGAAGCTAAGTGACGCTTGCATAACGAAGCAGCGGCGTTACCGACAAGTAACGTGCAAGACCCGTCCGGCTGATTAGTGTTCGGTCCTATAGAGGCCGACGGACCGGTCCTCCCGTGCAACGACGCTCGGGAGGGCCCAGGGGTCCTTCCCTGCGCGGCCCTGCTACGAGAACGACAGGAGCTATCAGGTGAAGAGAGCGACTCAGGTCACCGCGCTCGCGGCCGTCGCCGCGCTCGCGCTGGCCGCGTGCGGCGCCGCACCCGAGGACGACGAGACGACCGGCGGCGGCGAGAACACCGCGGGCGGCAACTCCGACTTCTCCGCGTGCATGGTGTCCGACGCCGGCGGTTTCGACGACCAGTCCTTCAACCAGTCCGGTTTCGAAGGGCTCAAGCAGGCGGAGGACGAGCTCGGCATCACGATCCACGAGGTCGAGTCGCAGGCCGACACGGACTACGCGCCCAACATCGACAGCCTTGTCCAGCAGGGCTGCAACCTCATCATCGGCGTCGGCTTCCTCCTCGAGGACCCGATCCAGGCCGCGGCCGTCGCGAACCCCGACGTGCACTTCGCGCTCATCGACTCCTCGTTCTCCGACCCGGGCGCCACGGCTGACGACCCGCCGGTGGCCGTCGAGCTCGACAACGCGAAGCCGATCCTGTTCAACACCGCGGAGGCGGCGTTCCTCGCCGGCTACCTCGCGGCGGGCATGACGGAGACGGGCACGGTCGCCACGTTCGGCGGCATCCAGATCCCGTCGGTCGCCATCTTCATGGACGGCTACGTCGACGGCGTCGCGAAGTACAACGAGGACAACGGCACGGACGTCAAGGTCCTCGGGTGGGACAAGGCGGCCCAGACGGGCACGTTCACCGGCGACTTCGACAACCAGGCCAACGGCCAGAACGTCACCCAGGGCTTCATCGACCAGGGCGCGGACATCATCATGCCCGTCGCCGGTCCCGTCGGTCTGGGTGCGGCTGCTGCCGCCGAGGCTGGGGGCGCGAAGATCATCTGGGTCGACTCGGACGGCTTCCTCACGACGGACTACGGCAGCCTCATCCTCACGTCGGTCATGAAGCAGATCGGCCCGGCCGTGTTCGACACCGTGAGCGAGTCGGCGGACGGCAACTTCACGAGCGAGCCGTACGTGGGCACGCTCGAGAACGAGGGTGTCGGCCTCGCGCCGTTCCACGACTTCGAGGACGCCGTCCCGGCCGAGCTCCAGGACCAGCTCGCGCAGTACCAGGAGCAGATCATCGCGGGCGACCTCGTCATCGAGTCCGAGAACACCCCGTGACGCGACGCTGAACCCGCCGTGCCGCCTCCGGGCGGACGGCACCGGTGGCCCGGGCACAGCGCCCGGGCCACCGTCATGACGACGACGGGGTCGTCGGGCCTGCGACGACGCGTGCAGGCCCACGACGCGACGCGCCCCCGCGAGTGCGGTTCGATGGAGTATCGCGACGCGTGCGGGGCCGGACACCGCGAAGAACACTGCGAAGCACGAGGAGAGGCAGACCGGTGAAGCTGGAGCTGCGCGGGATCACGAAGGTCTTCGGGTCCCTGGTCGCCAACGACCACATCGACCTGGTCATCGAGCCCGGCGAGATCCACGCCCTGCTCGGGGAGAACGGCGCGGGCAAGAGCACGCTCATGAACGTGCTGTACGGGCTGTACGACCCGGACGACGGGCAGATCCTCGTCGACGACGTCCCGGTGCAGTTCACCGGCCCCGGTGACGCGATGGCCGCCGGCATCGGCATGGTGCACCAGCACTTCATGCTCGTCCCGGTGTTCTCGGTCGCCGAGAACGTCGCGCTCGGGCACGAGCCCGTGAAGGGGGCCGGCCTCATCGACGCCCGGCGCGCGCGCCGCCTGGTCCAGGAGATCTCCGACCGCTTCGGGTTCGAGGTCGACCCGGACGCGATGGTCGAGGACATCCCGGTCGGGGTGCAGCAGCGCGTCGAGATCATCAAGGCCCTCTCGCGCGACGCGCGCGTGCTCATCCTCGACGAGCCCACGGCCGTCCTTACGCCCCAGGAGACGGACGAGCTCATCGCGATCATGCGTCAGCTCAAGGCGGCGGGCACCTCGATCGTCTTCATCACGCACAAGCTCCGCGAGGTCCGCGCGGTCGCCGACCGCATCACGGTCATCCGGCGCGGCAAGGTCGTCGGCACGGCGGACCCCAGCGCGAGCGAGACGGAGCTCGCGTCGCTCATGGTCGGCCGTTCCGTCTCGCTCGGGGTCGACAAGGCTCCCGCGGAGGCCGGCGACGCGACGTTCCGCGTCGACGACCTCACCGTCATGGACGACGTGGGCACGGCCGTCGTCGACCGGGTGAGCCTCGACGTCGCGCGCGGGGAGATCCTCGTCGTGGCGGGCGTCCAGGGCAACGGGCAGACCGAGCTCACGGAGACGATCGTCGGCCTGCGCAAGCCGGTCGCCGGTTCGATCCTGCTCGACGGCAAGGAGCTCGTGGGGCGCAGCGTCTCCCAGGTGCTCGAGGCCGGCGTGGGCTACGTGCCCGAGGACCGGAGCACCGACGGGATCATCGGGACGTTCTCCGTCGAGGAAAACCTCGTCCTCGACCTGGTGACGTCCGCGCCGTACTCGCGTGGCGGCGCGCTCGCGCGCGGCACGATCCGCGACAACGCCGAGCAGCGCATCGTCGAGTTCGACGTCCGCACGCAGTCCGTCGAGACGCCCGCGGGGACGCTGTCGGGCGGCAACCAGCAGAAGGTGGTCCTGGCGCGCGAGATGTCGCGCCCGCTGCGCCTGTTCATCGCGTCGCAGCCGACGCGTGGCCTCGACGTCGGCTCGATCGAGTTCGTGCACCGACGCATCGTGCAGGAGCGCGACAACGGCACCCCCGTGATCATCGTGTCGACCGAGCTCGACGAGGTGCTCGCGCTCGCGGACCGTATCGCCGTGATGTACCGCGGCCGCGTCGTCGGGGTCGTTCCCGGCGACACCGACCGCGACGTCCTCGGCCTCATGATGGCCGGGGTCCCGCTCGAGGAGGCCGTCGTGCAGGCCGCCGAGCACCACACGACCCTCGGCGAGGCGGACGCCGTCGCCGAGGACGCGCCGTCGGACGCCGCGCAGGCCGCGGCCGCCGCCCGCGAGGAGGAGATCCAGTGACCCAGCAGGCAACGCCCGACGACGCGTCGGCGCTCCCGCCGACCGCGGCACCGCCGAGCGACCCCGAGAAGCCGGCGACGCCGGCCGGCCAGAGCGTCCTGCGCGAGATGCTCGAGAGCAGCTGGCTCGTCTCGCTGCTCGCGATCGTCGCCGCGCTGGTCCTCGGCGGTGTCCTCATCGCGGCGGCCGACCCGGAGGTCCAGGAGGCCGCGACCTACTTCTTCGCGCGGCCCTCGGACTTCTTCGAGGCGGTCTGGAACGCCGTCTTCGGCGCGTACAGCGCCCTCTTCCAGGGCAGCGTCATCAACTTCCAGGCGCCCGACCTCGCCCGCGCGCTCCGACCGCTCACCGAGACGATGACGGTCGCGACCCCGCTCATCCTCGCGGGCCTCGGTCTCGGCATCGGCTTCCGGGCCGGCCTGTTCAACATCGGTGCGCAGGGACAGATCATCCTGGGCGGCATCTTCGCCGGGTTCATCGGCTGGACGTTCGCGCTGCCGCCGGGACTGCACCTGCTGCTCGCGGTGCTGGGTGCCGCGCTCGGCGGCGCCCTGTGGGCGAGCATCGCCGGCGTCCTCAAGGCCCGCACCGGGGCGCACGAGGTGATCGTCACGATCATGCTCAACAACATCGCGATCTACCTCGTCGCGTACCTGCTGACCACGGACCCGTTCCAGGCTCCCGGAAGCTCGAACCCCATCAGCCCGCGCATCCCGACCACGGCCCAGTTCCCGCTGCTGCTCGGCGAGGGCTTCCGCCTCCACCTCGGGTTCGTGCTCGCCCTGCTCGTCGCCGTGGGCGTCTGGTGGCTCATGGAGCGCTCGACCCTCGGCTTCCGCTTCCGCGCCGTGGGCGAGAACCCGCACGCCGCGCGCACCGCCGGCATGTCGGTCCCGTGGACCACCGTCTGGGTCATGGCCATCGCGGGCGCGCTCGCCGGCCTCGCGGGCAGCGCCCAGGTGCTCGGCACGGAGAAGGTGCTCACCGCGGGCGTCGCCGCGAGCTTCGGGTTCGACGCGATCACGGTGGCCCTGCTCGGTCGGTCCCGTCCGCTCGGCACCGTCCTCGCGGGTCTCCTGTTCGGCGCGCTGCGCGCCGGCGGGTTCGCGATGCAGGCCCGCACCGGGACACCCATCGACATCGTGCTCGTGGTCCAGTCCCTCATCGTGCTCTTCATCGCGGCGCCGCCGCTCGTGCGGGCGATCTTCCGGCTCCCCACCCCGGGCGGCCCGACGCGCGCCGAGCGCCACGCCGCGAGACGGCGCGCGAAGTCGGCCCCGTCCACCACGACGACGCAGGAGGTCGGAGCATGAGCACCGCGACCACCACCCCGGCGCCGGCCTCCGCGCCGGAGCGCGCGGCCAAGCCGCTGCCGCCCATCAGCTGGAAGGCTCCGATCGCCTACGCGGTCATCGGCCTGCTGTCGCTGGTCTTCTTCGCCCTGCTCCCCGCCGGCGGGCTGCAGACGACGTTCCGCCTCTCGACGGCGAACGACTTCTTCCAGATCGAGCCGGTCACGGTCAGCTCGACGGGGGCGGCGCTGTTCCTGTCGATCCTCGCGCTCCTGCTCGCGGGGCTGTCCTTCTGGGCGGCCCGCGACCGGCGCAAGGTCGGCATCTGGCTCCCGATCGTCTTCGGCGTCGCCGTCGTCTTCGCGTTCCTGTGCTGGGCGGGCGCGGGCAAGTCCGCGATCCCGCTCACCGGCCTGCTGCAGGGCTCGCTGTTCCTCGCCGTCCCGCTCGTGTTCGGCGCGCTCTCGGGCGTGCTGTGCGAGCGCGTCGGCATCATCAACATCGCCATCGAGGGTCAGCTCCTCGCCGGGGCGTTCCTCGCCGCGGTCGTCGCCTCGCTCACGTCGTCGGCGTACGCCGGCCTCATCGCCGCCCCGATCGCGGGGGCTCTCGTCGGCGTGCTGCTCGTGATCTTCTCGGTGAAGTACTGGGTGAACCAGATCATCGTCGGCGTCGTGCTCAACGTGCTCGTGGTCGGCGTGACGAGCTACCTCTACTCGACGGTCCTCACGGAGGACGCGGCGACGTGGAACTCGCGCAACCCGCTGCCCGTCATCGAGATCCCGGTGCTGTCGCAGATCCCCGTCGTGGGACCGGTGCTCTTCCGCCAGACGCTGCTCGTCTACATCATGTACGTCGTCGTGATCCTGCTCCAGATCTTCCTCTTCCGGAGCCGGTGGGGCCTGCGCCTGCGCGCGGTCGGCGAGCACCCCAAGGCCGCCGACACCGTGGGCATCAAGGTCAACGCGACCCGCGTGCGCAACACGATCCTCGGCGGGGCGGTCGCCGGCCTCGGCGGCGCGTTCTTCACGGTCGCGGCGGGCCTCGCGTTCGGCAAGGAGATGACGGGCGGCAAGGGCTTCATCGCCCTCGCGGCCATGATCCTCGGCCGGTGGAACCCGGTCGGTGCGCTCGTCGCGGCGCTCCTGTTCGGGTTCTCCGACAACCTCCAGACGGTGCTCGGCATCGTCGGCACGCCGATCCCCAGCCAGATCATGCTCATGACGCCGTACGTCGTGACGATCTTCGCCGTCGCGGGCCTCGTCGGGCGCGTGCGCCCGCCGGCCGCCGAGGGCATCCCCTACGTGAAGTGAGGCCACGGTGCCGATGACAGACCTGCCGCACGTGCACGACGCCGAGCCCCGGCCGGGCGAGGGGACGGACCAGGGCGGGACCGCCGTCGGGCCGTCCGTCGACTGGGACGCCCTGCGCGACGCCGCACGCGAGATCATGACCC
The DNA here is from genome assembly GCF_001647255.1 of Cellulosimicrobium sp. I38E. Classification (NCBI taxonomy): domain Bacteria; kingdom Bacillati; phylum Actinomycetota; class Actinomycetes; order Micrococcales; family Promicromonosporaceae; genus Cellulosimicrobium; species Cellulosimicrobium sp. I38E. The sequence continues at coordinate 29,988 of NZ_LUAZ01000009.1, read as the reverse complement.
GCGCGTACGCCCCCTACTCGGGATTCCCGGTGGGCGCCGCCGCGCTCGTGGACGACGGGCGCGTCGTCGTCGGGTGCAACGTCGAGAACGCCGCGTACGGCGTGACGCTGTGCGCCGAGTGCTCGCTCGTGAGCTCGCTCGTCGGGACGGGCGGTGGTCGCCTCGTGGCGTTCGCGTGCGTGGACGGGCACGGGTCGACGCTCATGCCGTGCGGGCGTTGCCGGCAGCTCCTGTGGGAGCACGGGGGCCCCGACCTGCTGGTCGACACCGTGCGTGGTATCAAGACGATGAGGGACGTGCTGCCCGACGCCTTCGGGCCCGAGGATCTGGAGGAGCGCTCGTGACCAGCGACGACGTGACCCCGCAGGGTGGCGGGACCGAGGACGAGGACGCGACGGCGGAGGCGCCCGCCGGGGTCGGGGACGACGGTGCGGGCGCGGACGGCGAGGGGTCGGCTCCCGAGCCGTTCGACGCCGTCGACGTCATCCGGACGAAGCGTGACGGCGCGCGGCTCGACCCGGCCCAGATCGACTGGGTGATCGACGCCTACACGCGCGGCGTCGTCGCCGAGGAGCAGATGGCCGCGCTCGCGATGGCGATCTACCTCAACGGCATGGACCGGACCGAGATCGGCCGCTGGACGCAGGCGATGATCGCCTCGGGCGAGCGGATGGACTTCTCGGGGCTCTCGCGGCCGACCGCGGACAAGCACTCGACCGGGGGCGTGGGGGACAAGATCACGCTGCCGCTCGCGCCGCTCGTCGCGGTGTACGGCGTCGCGGTGCCGCAGCTCTCGGGGCGCGGCCTCGGGCACACGGGCGGCACGCTCGACAAGCTCGAGGCGATCCCGGGCTGGCGCGCGGCGCTGACCAACGAGCAGATGATGAACGCGCTCGAGCACGTCGGCGCCGTGATCTGCCAGGCGGGCTCCGGCCTCGCGCCCGCGGACCGGCTCCTGTACGCGCTGCGCGACGTCACGGGCACGGTCGAGTCCATCCCGCTCATCGCGAGCTCGATCATGAGCAAGAAGATCGCGGAGGGCACCGGGGCCCTGGTCCTCGACGTCAAGGTCGGGTCCGGCGCGTTCATGAAGGAGCTCGACTCGGCGCGCGAGCTCGCGCGGACCATGGTCGACCTCGGTACCGACGCCGGCGTGCGCACGGTCGCGCTGCTCACGGACATGTCGACGCCGCTCGGCCTCACCGCGGGCAACGCGCTCGAGGTGCGCGAGTCGGTCGAGGTGATGAAGGGCGCGGGGCCGCAGGACGTCGTCGACCTCACGGTCGCGCTCGCGCTCGAGATGCTCGCCGGTGCGGGTCGCCCGCAGGACGAGGACGACGTGCGGCACGCGCTCGTCGGCGGGCGCGCGCTCGACAAGTGGCGCGAGATGATCGCCGAGCAGGGCGGCGACTCGCGGGCCCCGCTGCCGGTCGCACGCGAACGGGAGCACGTCGTCGCCGACCGGGACGGCGTGCTCGAGCGGCTCGACGCGTACGCCGTCGGGGTCGCCGCGTGGCGCCTGGGCGCGGGGCGCGCGCGCAAGGAGGACCCCGTGCAGGCGGGAGCGGGCGTCGAGCTGTTCGCCAAGCCGGGGGACACCGTGCGCAAGGGGCAGCACCTCATGACGCTGCACACCGACACGCCCGAACGCTTCGAGCGGGCCGTGCAGGCGCTCGAGGGGGCGTGGTCGATCGCGGACCCGGGGACCGTCGTCGAGCGCCGGCCCGTCGTCCTGGACCGCGTCGACTGAGCGTGGCACCCGACGAGCCGGGCGCCGGCGAGCCGGCGGACACGCGTCGGCCGCGCTCCGTGTACGGGGTCGGCACCGAGCCCGACGCGCGGTTCAGCCTCGCCAACGAGCGCACCGCGCTCGCGTGGGTGCGCACCGGCCTCGGCCTCGTCGCGGGGGGCGTCGCGCTGACGTCCTTCGCCACGTTCGCCGACATGCCGGGCGTGCTCGACGTCGTCGCCGGCGTCGCCTGCCTCGTGGGCGCCGGGTTCGCGGGGTACGCACTGGTCTCCTGGCGCCGCAACGAGCGCGCGCTCCGCCTGCGCCGGCGGCTGCCCGCCCCGAGCGGGCTGCCCGTGCTCGTGGTGGGGGTCGTGGTCCTTGCGCTGCTGCTCGCGGGCTACGCCGTGGGATCGGCGACCGGTCCGTGAGCCTGCCGACCGGGGAGGGGCCCACGCCGGTCCGGGACGAGGGCATGCAGCCGGAGCGCACGGCGCTCGCGTGGCAGCGGACGGTGCTCGGCGTGGTCGTCGGATCGCTCGTCCTCGCCGCCGCCGGTCTCCGCTCCGGGTCCACGGTGACCGTGTGCGCGGCGGTCGCCGTCGGCGTGCTGGCGCTGGTCCCCGCCGTCCTGCGTCCCCCGACCGGCGGGCTGCCCGGGAGCGGCCGGCTGTACTCGTGGTCCTTCCTGGTGCGTGTGGCGAGCCTCGTCGTCGTGCTGGCCGTCGTGGGTGCCGTCTGGGCGCTCGGCCGGGCGCTGGGAGCGGCATGAACGTCCGCGGCCCGCTCGGCGCGCTCCGGGTCACCGACCTCGCACGGCTCGTGCCCGCCCGGGCCGTGCCGGGACCACCACCCGCTGCCCTCTACCGGCCCGACGGCGGCACGGAGCACGCGCTCGATCTCGCCCGGCGCGCGGGCCACCCCGTCTCGCGGGTGCGAGCCCTCTCCACGACCCTCGGTGCGCTCGACCCGAGGACCCGGCGCGCCGTCGTCGACCCGCTGGCCCGTGCCGCCCCCGAGGCGTCACGCGACCGCCGGGTCCGTCCGCTCGAGCTCGGCGGGGATCCCGCGCGCCAGACCGACGCGACGACGTGCGGCTCGGCCGTGCTCGGGCTGCTCGCCGCGGCCGGTGACCCGGTGCTCGCCCTGTGGCTCGCCACGGGCCTGCACCCCGGGGACGACCCGGGGCCCAGGGGCCGGTCCTGGTCGGGCGGCGCGGCACGGTTCGAGGAGCTGCAGCAGGCGGTGAAGCGGCGCACCAACCATGCCGCCCTCGGCCCGCTGCCATGGCCCGCCTCCCTCGGAACACCCCCGTGGGGTGCCGCGCGGGCCGCGCGCCACGCGGACGTGCGGTACGTCGAGCGCGTCGTCGTCGGGGCCCGGGACGAGCAGGTGGTCCGGGCCGCCCTCGCCGCGGCCGCGTGCGGTGTGCCGGTGCCCCTCTTCACGGGCGGTGACCTCGCGCTCGGGATCGCGACGGCGGTGCCGCGTCACGTCGTGCTCCTCACGGACGCCGACGCGCGGGCGCGTCGGTGCCGGGTCTACGAGCCGTCGTCGGGCACCGTGCACGACCTGGACGCGGTGCACCTGCTCGACGGCGCCCGGTCGCCCGCGGTGCGGCACGCGCTCGGGGGCTGGCCACACGTCTGCTGGGCACTCCTCCCGGCTGGACGGCAGGGCTGGCGAGCCCCCACGCGCGGCGCGAGGATGGAAGCGGCCGCCACGTCCGTGGAACGCGCCGAGTCGTCAGGTGAGGAGACGCGATGAGCACCGTGCCCGGGAACGACGCGTGGCGGGACGCCGGCCTCGTCGAGCAGGACGACGAGGTCGTGAGCCTGGTCGAGGAGTCGGAGGACGACAGCCCGGGCGTCGACGACGCCGAGCACGAGGGCGACGAGTACCGTCCGCGCACCGCGCGACCGGACCTCGAGGGCGAGGCGAACGAGGCCGACGTCGTCGAGCAGGCGTCCGCCGTGCCGGGCGAGGAGGACGACTACGCCTGACCGGCCGGGCCCGTCCGACCGCTCGGCGCGAGCGCAGGCGTACCGGCCGGTACCGTGAGCGCATGACCACCGAGAACGCCCCCCTGACGGTCGACGTCATCCGCTCGCTGCCCAAGGTCGTGCTGCACGACCACCTCGACGGTGGGCTCCGCCCCGCCACGATCCTCGAGCTCGCCGCCGACGTCGGGCACCAGCTCCCCGCGGGCGACGCCGAGGCCCTCGGAGCCTGGTTCGCCGAGTCGGCCGACTCCGGCTCGCTCGTGCGCTACCTCGAGACGTTCGACCACACCATCGCGGTCATGCAGACCCCCGCGGCGCTGGCCCGCGTGGCGCGCGAGGCGGTGCTCGACCTCGCGCGCGACGGCGTCGTGTACGCCGAGCAACGCTGGGCGCCCGAGCAGCACCTCCAGCGCGGGCTGACGCTCCAGGAGACCGTCGACGCCGTCCAGTCCGGCATCGAGCAGGGCATCGCCGAGGCCGCCGCCGAGGGCCGGACCATCCGCGTCGGGCAGCTCGTCACCGCCATGCGCCACGCGGACCGGTGGCAGGAGATCGCCGAGCTCGCCGTCGCGAACCGCGCGAACGGCGTCGTCGGGTTCGACATCGCCGGTGCCGAGGACGGGTTCCCGCCCTCGCGCCACGCGGAGATCTGGCGCTACCTCGCCGACCAGAACTTCCCCGTCACCATCCACGCGGGCGAGGCCGCCGGCCCGGAGTCGATCGCCGAGGCCGTGCACCTCGGGCAAGCGAGCCGCATCGGCCACGGCGTGCGCATCGTCGAGGACATCACGTTCGATCCCGAGTTCCCGCACAGCGCCGAGGGCGAGTCCGGGACGGCCGCGCTCGGCCTCCTCGCGCACTGGGTGCGCGACCACCAGGTCCCGCTCGAGCTGTGCCCGTCGTCCAACGTGCAGACCGGGGCGGCGACGTCGGTCGCGGACCACCCGATCACGCGGCTCAAGGAGCTCGACTTCGCGGTCACGCTCAACACCGACAACCGCCTCATGTCGCGCACGACCATGACGCAGGAGATGGCGCTGCTCGTCGAGCACGCCGGGTGGACGATCGACGACCTCGCCGACGTGACGATGACCGCCGCGTGGAGCGCGTTCGTCCACCACGACGAGCGTCGCGCGCTCGTCGACGACGTGATCCTGCCGGGCTACCAGGAGGTCCAGGGCGCGCAGCTCTGAGCAGACGTGCCGACCCACCCGGGTCGCCGCACGATGACTGTGGTGCCGTGATCGACGCGATCACGGCACCACAGTCGTGCTCGGCCGGGGTCAGACGCCCTTGGGGTGCCAGACCGTCTTGGTCTCGGTGAACGCGAGGATGCGCTGGGGGCGCGGGGCCTCGGTCCAGTCGGGCTCGGCGTCGTCGCCGCGGCGGCCGACGGCGGGTCGCAGGACGCGCTTGACCGAGTCGGCCGCGGCGGCCTCGAGCTCGCCCCACGCGACGCCCTCGGCGCCGACGGCGCCCGCGAGGTCGATCGCGTTGACGTCGAGGTGCGACGCGAGCGGGGGAGCGAGCTCCCGGGTGAAGCCCGTGAGGACGTTCACGACGCCGCCCGGGACGTCCGACGTCGCGAGCACCTCGGACAGCGTGACGGCCGGGATCGGGCGCTGCTCGCTCGCGACGACGATCACGGCGTTGCCCGTGACGAGCGGCGGGACGATCGTCGAGACGAGGCCGAGCAGCGACGAGCGCTGCGGGGCGAGGACGACGACGACGCCCGTCGGCTCGGGCGAGGACAGGTTGAAGTACGGTCCGGCGACCGGGTTGGCGGAGCCGGCGACCTGCGCGACCTTGTCCGTCCAGCCCGCGTACCAGACCCAGCGGTCGATCGCCTCGGAGACCGCGAGCTCGGCCTGGCGCGCCGTGAGCCCTTCGCCCGCGACGACCTCGGCGACGAACTGCTCGCGGCGCCCCTCCAGCATCTCCGCGACGCGGTAGAGCACCTGGCCGCGGTTGTAGGCCGTCGCGCCGGCCCACTTCGCCTGCGCCGCGCGAGCGGCCACGACGGCCTCGCGCGCGTCCTTGCGCGAGCCCTGGGCGACGTTCGCGAGGAACCGGCCCTTGGTGTCCGTCACCTCGTACGTGCGGCCCGACTCGCTGCGGGGGAACTTCCCGCCGACGTAGAGCTTGTACGTCTTGCGCACCCCGAGGCGCTCGGGCGCCGTGCGGGTAGCGGTGGGCGCCTTCGTCGTGCGGGCCATCAGTAGGTGCTCCCCTCGATCAGGTAGGGCGCCAGGCCGTGCCGGCCGCCCTCGCGTCCGTAGCCCGACTCCTTGTAGCCGCCGAACGGGCTGGCCGGGTCGAACCGGTTGAAGGTGTTGGACCACACGACGCCCGCGCGGAGCTGGTCGGCCATCCAGAGGATGCGGGACCCCTTCTCGGTCCAGATCCCCGCGGAGAGCCCGTAGGGGGTGTTGTTCGCCTTGGCGACCGCCTCGGCGGGCGTGCGGAACGTCAGGACGCTGAGGACCGGGCCGAAGATCTCCTCGCGCGCGATGCGGTGCGCGGCCGAGACGCCCGTGAAGAGCGTCGGCGCGAACCAGTAGCCCGACGACGGCAGCTCGCAGTCCGGGCTCCAGCGCGTGGCGCCCTCGGCGGTGCCCGCGTCGGTGAGCTCGGTGATGCGCGCGAGCTGCTGGGGCGAGTTGATCGCTCCCACGTCGGTGTTCTTGTCCATCGGGTCGCCGACGCGCAGCGTGCCGAGGCGGGCCTTGAGCCGGTCCACGAGCTCCTCGGCGATCGACTCCTGCACGAGCAGGCGCGACCCGGCGCAGCACACCTGGCCCTGGTTGAAGAAGATGCCGTTGACGATGCCCTCGATCGCCTGGTCGATCGGCGCGTCGTCGAACACGATGTTCGCGGCCTTGCCGCCGAGCTCGAGCGTCGCGTGCTTGCGCGTGCCCGCGATCTCCTGCGCGATGCGCTTGCCGACCGGCGTCGAGCCCGTGAACGCGATCTTGTCGACGTCCGGGTGGTTGACCAGCGCCGAGCCGGTGGCGCGCGCGCCGGTGACGATGTTGACCACGCCGGGCGGCAGCTCGGCCTGGCGGAGCAGGTCCGCGAAGAGGAGCGCGGTGAGCGGCGTGGTCTCGGCGGGCTTGAGCACGACCGTGTTGCCCGTCGCGAGCGCGGGCGCGATCTTCCACGCGAGCATGAGCAGCGGGAAGTTCCACGGGATGACCTGCGCGGCGACGCCGTGCGGGCGCGGGTCGGGGCCGTAGCCCGCGTGCTCGAGCTTGTCCGCCCAGCCCGCGTAGTAGAAGAAGTGCGCAGCCGCCGTCGGGACGTCGACGTCGCGCGACTCGCGGATCGGCTTGCCGTTGTCGAGCGTCTCGAGCACCGCGAACTCGCGCGAGCGCTCGGCGAGCAGGCGCGCGATGCGGAACAGGTACTTGGCGCGCTCGCGGCCCGGCATCGGGCCCCACACCTTCTCCTGCGCGCGGCGCGCCGCGCGGACGGCGCGGTCGACGTCCTCCTCGGTCGCCTCCGCGACCTCGGCGAGGACCTCCTCCGTGGCGGGGTTGACGGTCTTGAACGAGCCGGAGTCCGACGCCGGCGTGAACTCGCCGTCGATGAACAGGCCGTACGACGACGCGATGTCGACGACGGCGCGCGACTCGGGGGCCGGTGCGTACTCGAACGGCGAGCCGGCCGTGCTGGCTGTGGTGGTCATGGTGTCCTTCAGTCCCGCTCAGTCGACGGTCACGTAGTCGGGGCCCCAGTAGGCACCCGTGGCGAGCTTGTTGCGCTGCATGAGCACGTCGTTGAGCAGCGACGACGCACCGAACCGGAACCAGTCCGGGTCGAGCCAGTCGCCGCCCGCGGTCTCGTTGACCGCGACGAGGTACTTGATCGCGTCCTTCGACGTGCGGATGCCCCCGGCGGGCTTGACCCCGATCGGCACGCCCGTGAGGGCGCGGAAGTCGCGCACGGCCTCGAGCATGACGATCGTCACCGGGAGCGTCGCGGCGGGGGAGACCTTGCCGGTGCTCGTCTTGATGAAGTCGGCTCCCGCGAGCATCGCGAGCCACGACGCGCGGCGCACGTTGTCGTACGTGGCGAGCTCGCCCGTCTCGAGGATGACCTTGAGGTGCGCGTGGTGCCCGTTCGCGCGGCACTCCTCGCGCACGGCGACGATGTCCTCGTAGACCTGGGAGTACCGGCCGGACAGGAACGCGCCGCGGTCGATGACCATGTCGATCTCGTCCGCGCCGGCCTCGACCGCGTCGCGCGTGTCCGCGAGGCGCACCGCGCGGCTCGCGCGGCCCGACGGGAACGCGGTCGAGACGGCGGCGACCTTGACGCCCGTCCCGGCGAGCGCCTCGACGGCGACCGGGACGAGGTCGTTGTACACGCACACGGCGGCGGCCGACGGGCACGACGGGTCGGCGGGCTCGGGGCGCACGGCCTTCGCGGCGAGCGCGCGCACCTTGCCGGGCGTGTCCGCGCCCTCGAGCGTCGTGAGGTCGACCATGCGGATGATCGTGTCGAGCGCCCAGGCCTTGGACGTCGTCTTGATCGAGCGGGTGCCCAGGGCGGCCGCGCGGCCGTCGGCGCCCACCTTGTCCACCCCCGGCAGCCCGTGCAGGTAGCGGCGCCACGCGGTGTCGTCGAGGAGGGCGGAACCCGTCACGGAGCGCGCGAGATCGGCGATCTCGGCAGCGGACCGGTCGGCCGAACCCGGGGTCGCCGGGGCGGTTCCGGTGCCCGCCCGGCCGGTCTGCGCGACCGACGTCGGTGTCGTTGTGCTCATCGCCCCAGGTTACCCGCCGGTACGCCTCGCGGCGGGCCGCGCGCCTGCTCGTCATCTGACAGCATGGGCGCCGTGACGACGACCTTCGACCTGTTCCTCCGCGAGACGGTCGACGCACGCGCGCGAGCCCGGATCCTCGCGTTCGCGCGCTCCGAGGCTGGTTACCTCGAGGTCCCGGGCAACGTGTACGGCGCCGACCTCTACCGCGAGGACCAGGTCGCGGTCGTCTGGGACGACCTCGACCCGACGAGGGAGGAGCGCGTCCCGTGGGACGAGTTCATGCAGCGGGTACTCGAGCTTCCCGACCCCTGAACGTCAGAGACCCAGCGCCCGCTGCATGTCCGCCTTCACGCGGTCGAGGCGGTCGCGCGCGGCGGCGCGGGCCGCCGTGAGGTCGTCGTGCGACGCGTCGGGGGCGACGGGCAGCACGACCTCGAGGTAGCACTTCACCTTCGGCTCGGTCCCGCTCGGGCGCACGATGACGCGTGTCCCGTCGGCCGTGAGGATGCGCACGCCGTCGGTGGGCGGCAGGCCGTCGAGACCGGCCGAGAGGTCGGCGACGTCCGAGACGCCGGCGCCCGCGAGCGTGCGCGGGGGAGCGGCCCGCAGGTGCGTCATCGTCTCGCCGATGCGGTCGAGGTCGGTGAACCGCGCGGAGAGCTGGTCGCTCACGTGGAGGCCGTGCTGGCGTGCCAGGTCGTCGAGCGCGTCGACGAGCGAGCGGCCCTCGGCCTTGAGCCGGTTCGCGAGCTGCGCGACGAGCAGCGCGGCGCTGATCCCGTCCTTGTCGCGCACGTGCGCGGGGTCGACGCAGTAGCCGAGCGCCTCCTCGTAGCCGAAGACGAGCCCGTCGACCCGCGAGATCCACTTGAAGCCCGTGAGCGTCGTCGCGAAGCCGAGGCCGTGCGCGGCCGCGATCTTCCCGAGCAGCCGCGAGGACACGACCGAGCACGCGAGCACCCCGCCTGCGGCGCCGGACGCCGCGACGCGCCGTGCGACGTCGTCGCCGAGCAGCGCGCCCACCTCGTCGCCGTGCAGCATCCGCCAGCCGTTGGAGCGCGCGGTCTCCGCACCCTGGTAGGTGCCGACGCGCGGGTCGAACACCGCGACCGCGCAGCGGTCGGCGTCGGGGTCGTTGGCCAGCACGACGTCGGCCGCGGAGTCCTGCGCGACGGCGAGCGCGAGGTCCATCGCGCCCGGCTCCTCCGGGTTGGGGAACGCGACGGACGGGAAGTCGGGGTTCGGGTCGAGCTGCTCCTCGACCGGGACGACGGTCGTGAAGCCCGCGTCGCGCAGCACGTGCGCGACCGTCTCGCCGCCCACGCCGTGCAGCGCGGTGGTGACGACCTTGAGCCGGCGGGGTGCGCCGTCGGACAGCGCGAGGACAGAGCGGACGTACGCGTCGACGACGTCGCGGCCCAGGACGGTCCACCCCGAGCCTGCGCGCGGGACGGACCGCGCCGGGCCGACGGCCGCGATCGCGGCGGCGATGCGCGCGTCGTAGGGCGGGACGATCTGGGCACCCTGCCCGGAGTCCGCGACGACGCGCCCGCCGAGGTAGACCTTGTAGCCGTTGTCGGCGGGCGGGTTGTGGCTCGCGGTCACCATGACGCCCGCGTCCGCGCCGAGGTGGCGCACCGCGAACGCGAGCACCGGCGTCGGCAGGGCGGACGGCAGCACGAGCACGTCGAGACCGGCCGCCGTGAGCACGGCCGCGCTGTCGACGGCGAACGCGCGCGAGCGGTGCCGCGCGTCGAACCCGACGACGACGCGCGGGCGGGCCCCGCCGCCGGCGCCCGCGGGGCCGAGCGTGTCGAGGAGGAAGGCCCCGAGGCCCGCCGCCGCGCGGATCACGACGGCGCGGTTCATGCGGTGCGGCCCGGCGGCCATGCGGCCACGGAGGCCGGCGGTGCCAAACTCGAGCGGTCCCGAGAACCGGTCCTGGAGCTCGGCGAGGGCGGCGACGCGCACGTCGTGCTTGCGCGGGTCGGGTGAGTCCGCGAGGTCGAGCAGGTGCCGCAGCTCGTCCTGGTCGCCCGCGTCGACGTCGTCGTCGACCCACGCGGCGACGCGCTCGAGGAAGGCGCCGCGGTCGGTCCCCGGGTCGAACGTCGGGTCGTCGGCAGGGTCGGTCCGGTATCCCGCGGTGCGGTCCGTCATGTCACACCAGCTTCGCGATGTCGGCCAGGAGGGCGCTGATCCGGGGTCCCGCGGCCTGGCCGGCCTCGATGACCTCGGCGTGGGAGAGCGGCGTCGGGCTGATCCCGGCGGCGAGGTTCGTCACGAGCGAGACGCCGAGCACCTCGAGTCCGCAGTGGCGGGCCGCGATGGCCTCGAGCGTCGTGGACATACCCACCAGGTCGGCGCCGAGGATCCCGGCCATGCGCACCTCGGCCGGGGTCTCGTAGTGCGGCCCGGGGAACTGCGCGTACACGCCCTCCGGGAGGGTCGGGTCGACGCGGTGCGCGAGCTCGCGCAGGCGCGGCGAGTAGGCGTCGGTGAGGTCGACGAACGTCGGTCCCTCGAGCGGGCTGCGGGCCGTGAGGTTGATGTGGTCCGAGAGCAGCACGGGCGTGCCCGCGCCCCACTCCTGGTTGAGCCCGCCGCACCCGTTCGTGAGGATGAGCGTCTCGGCGCCCGTCGCCGCGGCCGTGCGCACTCCGTGCACGACGGCGCGCACGCCCTTGCCCTCGTACAGGTGCGTGCGCGAGCCGAGCACGAGCGCGTGGCGCACCGAGCCGTCCGCGCGCTCGACCCGGATCGACCGCGTCACCGAGAGGTGGCCCGCGACCGCGGGGGCGGAGAACCCGGGGATCTCGTGCGTCGGGACCTCCGCGACGACCTCGCCCAGGAGCTCCGCGGCCCCGCCCCAGCCCGAGCCGAGCACGAGGGCCATGTCGTGGCCGTCGACCCCCGTGGCCTGCGCGATGTGGTCGGCGGCGGCCCGTGCCACGAGGAACGGGTCGGTCGCGGGGTCGTCGAGCGGGGGCGTGCTCGCAGGCGTCGTCGTCATGGTCGCAAGGCTAGTCCGTCCCCGGGCACGCGACCCGACGAGGGTCGGCGCCACCGCGCGCCCCTCACCGGTGCCGGCGTCTCGCATGCTGACACCGCGGGACGCGACGGCCTGACAGAATGTCCGGCGTGACGCACGCGAGCATCGACCACCAGGCCACCCGCATCGTCGTCCTCGGAGGCGGGCCCGGAGGGTACGAGGCCGCTCTCGTCGCCCGCCGGCTCGGCGCCGACGTGACCGTCGTCGAGCGCCACGGCCTCGGCGGCGCGGCCGTGCTGACCGACGTCGTCCCCTCCAAGACCCTCATCGCGACCGCGGACTGGATGACCATCGCCGAGCGCGCCGCCGAGCTCGGGATCCGCCTGCCCGTCGACACCGCCAAGGCGCAGCACCCCGCGATGCGCCGCCACATCGTCGACCTCGAGGCCGTGAACACGCGCGTCATGGCGCTCGCGGCCGCGCAGTCGGCGGACATCCACGCGCGCCTCGAGCGCGAGGGCGTGCGCGTCGTCATCGGCGCGGGTCGCCTCGACGGCCCCGAGCGCGTCGTCGTCGACTCGCCCGACGGCGCGGACGGGCCCGTCGTGCTCGACGCCGACGTGATCCTCCTCGCGGTCGGTGCGACGCCGCGCGTCCTGCCGACGGCGCAGCCCGACGGCGAGCGCATCCTCACGTGGACGCAGCTCTACAACCTGTCCGAGCTGCCGGAGCGGCTCATCGTCGTCGGGTCGGGCGTCACGGGCGCCGAGTTCGCGGGCGCGTACAACGCGCTGGGGTCCGACGTCGTGCTCGTGTCGAGCCGCGACCGCGTGCTCCCGGGGGAGGACGCCGACGCCGCGGAGCTGCTCGAGGGTGTGTTCCGCTCCCGCGGCATGACCGTCATGTCGCGGTCCCGTGCCGAGTCCGCCGAGCGCACCGAGGACGGCGTGCGCGTCACGCTCTCCGACGGCCGCGTCGTCGAGGGCTCGCACGTCCTCATCGCCGTCGGCGCCATCCCGTCGACGATCGGCATCGGCCTCGAGGAGGCCGGGGTCCGGCTCACGCCGAGCGGGCACGTCGAGGTGGACAAGGTGTCGCGCACGTCGGTGCGCGGCGTCTACGCGGCGGGTGACTGCACCGGCGTCCTGCCGCTCGCGTCAGTCGCGGCGATGCAGGGCCGCGTCGCCATGTCGCACGCGCTCGGCGACGCGGTCGTGCCGATCAAGCTGCGCACCGTCGCGGCGAACATCTTCACCGCCCCCGAGATCGCGACCGTCGGGTACAGCGAGGAGCAGCTCAAGGCGCAGAGCAGCAAGTACGTCACGACCGTGCTGCCGCTCGCGCGCAACCCGCGCGCCAAGATGCTCGGCATGCGCGACGGCTTCGTCAAGCTCTTCGCGCACCCCGAGGCGGGGGTCGTCCTCGGCGGGGTCGTCGTCGCGCCGCGCGCGAGCGAGCTCGTGTTCCCCATCACGCTCGCCGTGTCCCACCGGCTGACGGTCGACGACGTCGCGTCGGCCTTCACCGTCTACCCGTCGCTCTCGGGGTCCATCGCCGAGGTGGCGCGCATGCTGCACCACCGCGAGGACTGACCGCGCCGGCTCCCTCAGCCGAGCGCGGTGGGCCCGTCGCCCATCTCAGAGCCGGCCGTCCAGGCGCAGCGTCCCGTCCGCGAACGCGAGCTCGGTGAGCTGGAACCCCGGGAAGGTGTGCTCGAGCACGCCTCCGAGCAGCGCCTGCACGTCGACCGCGACCCGCGCGTCGGGGAGCACGCGCACCGCCTGGGGCGGCAGCCCGTGCGAGCGCAGCGCGCCCTGGAGCGGCGCCTCGACGAACCCGAGCAGCTTGTGCGCCGGCAGTCCGGCGGCGTTGGCCTCGACCGCGAGCACGGCGGTGCCCGCCACGACTGACTCGACGTGCAGCGTCGCCCGCACCACGGGGACCAGCCGGGCGGCGAGCTTGAGCGCCGACGGCGGGTCGGGCACCTCGCGCAGGTCGACGACGACCCGCACGTCGTCGCCCTCGCTCGTCACCGAGCGCACGTACGGCGGCAGCCCGCCCGTCGCGCGCGCGATCTCGACGGCCTCGGTCACGGTCAGCTCGATACGCACCCGTCGACCCTAACCTCCGGGCAGGGCCGACGGCGGAGCGGTGGGCCCTGCGCCGCTGCCACCTCCGACATCGAGACGGGCACGGGAGCGCGGGACGTGCGGGCGTCGGTACCCTGCGCGCCGTGGACTCACCGAGCGAGCAGGACGGGGCTGGGGACGTCGGTACCGCGACGTCGGACGCGGGGAACCCGACGCCGGAGACGGAGGAGGGGGCGCGGGCCGAGACGTACCGGTGGTCGGTGCCGCTCCGGGCGGTGCTCACGGTCGTGGCCGGGGTCTGCCTGCCGCTGACGGTGTGGGGCGTCGTCCGCGCGACGCAGGTCCCGACGCCGCTACCGTGCGGGCCGGAGACGTCCGGGCCGCCGTGCTCGGGGGACGTCGGGGCGCTGATCCTCGGGGCCGCGGTGACGTTCGTCGGTGCCGCGTTCTTCGGGATCGTCGCGGCGATCATGGGCGCGACGCCGACGCGACTCGCGCGACGGTTCGGGTTCCTGTACCTGCTGGCGGTGCTCGTCGGGTGCGCTCTGGCGGAGCCGTGGGCGGACGCCGTGGTGCGTGCGCTCGCGTAGGCCGACGCCGCCGGGGTGCGACGGCGGGCCGAGCCGGCGTGCTCAGTCGCGGGCGCGGAGCTCGGCGAGCAGGGGCCGGTGGTCCGAGGCGGTGACGTCGCGGACCTCGAAGGAGCGGAAGGTCACGTCGTCGGAGCCGAAGACCCAGTCGATGCGATGGGCTGGCGCAATGGAGGGCGACGTGAGCGCGTCCGGGTCGCCGGCGGCGTCCTGACCGCTCTCGAGGCCCTGCTCCTCGAGGAAGGTGATCTCGTCCCAGCCGGGCTCGGCGTTGAGGTCTCCCGCGAGGACGGACGCGCCCTCCACCGGCTCGTCGGCGAGGAGGGTCTCGAGCTGGTCGAGGCGGGTCGGCGTGTTCTCCTCGCGGTGCTGGAGGTGCACCGACGTGACGCGCACGGGGACGCCCCCGGCGTCGAGCGTGGCCGAGATCGCCGAGCGCTCCTGCGGCCCGGCGCCGTACGGCAGGGCGTGGCGCACGACGTCGGCGAGGTCGCCGCGCAGCGGGTCCCACAGGAGCGCGTTGCCGAACTGCCGGTCGGCCGCGGGGACGAAGGCAAAGCGCATCCCGGTCTCGCGCGCGAGGTAGGTCGCCATGTCTGCGCCGCCGCCGAGCACCCAGCCGCGGGAGACCTCCTGGAGCGTGACGACGTCGGCACCGGAGTCTTCGATGGTCGCGACCAGCTCGTCGAGCCGGACCGACGGGTCCGCGCTCACGCCGTAGTGCAGGTTCCAGTCGAGCAGGCGCAGCTCGCCGACGGGGTAGTCGGCGACGGCCGACGTCGTCGTCGGCACGTGGACCTGCGTGACCCCGACGAGCGCGAGCACCGCGACCGCCCCGCCGACGGCGAGCGCCGGGACGCCGGTGCCCTCGGCGGCGGTCGTCGTCCCCGACCCCCCGGGGTCGGCCGGGGCCGTCGACGCACCGCGGGCGCGGAGCCCGGCGGCGACCGCCGGCACGGCGAGCGCGAGCGCGGCCGCGACGGGGACGAGCGTGTGGGGGACGGGGAGCGGGACGTCGTACTCCAGCTGGTACCCGAGCAGGGGCACGGCGGTCGTGAGCCCGGCGACGCTCGCCGCGCCCGCGAGCCGCAGCCACGTGAGCGGGCGCGCGGCCTTCGTCAGGGCGAGGGCGAGCGTCCGCGCGGCCGCGGGGACCAGGAGCACGAGCAGCGCGAGGAGCGCCCAGCCGCCGACCGTCCCGGGACCGTCGAGGCGCGGCACCGCGAGGAACACCACCGCGACGCCGGCGACGAGCACGGTGGGGGACAGCCACGGCGACCCGGGCCGGGTCGACCGGCCCGCCCACGGGACGAACCACGGGGCGAGCACGGCCGCGACGGCCAGGGCTGCGACGGCGAACGGCAGCGCGACGCCCGCCTGGGACGCGGCGAACGCCGGGTTGGCGAGCACCTGCACCGCGAGCGCGACGAACGGGCCGAGCACCCACAGCCCGCGCGCGCCCGGCCATGCGGCGCGGCCCCGCAGCGCCCACGCGCACGCGACCGCGGCGCCGGCGACGGCGACCGTCACGACCCACGCCGCGACGTCGGACCGCCAGTAGGCGTCCCACGTGCCGAGGGCGGCGCTCACCGCCCCGGCGAGCAGGGCGCCGAGCACGACGCCGAGGGCGACGAGGGACCCGCGCGCGAGGCGCCCGTCCGGCCGGGCCGGCGAAGCCTCCGGCGCGCCGTCGCTGCCGGGTGCGAGGTCCCTGCCGTCGCGGGTCGGCGTCCCGCTCGCGAACGCGGCCACGAGCACGAGCACGCCGATCCCGAGCGCGACGGTCGCGAGCCCGACGCCGTACCGCACGAGCCCGAGGTCGACGCCCGCGGTGATCGCCGCGCCGAGCCCCTGGAGCGCGAGGCGGGCCACGACGAGCGCGGCCACGGCGAGCAGCACGACCCTCCCCGTGAGCTCGAGGCGTGCCGCGATCATCACGACGAGGACGCCGGGGGCGGCGTACGTCGCGAGCGCCGTGAGGGCCACGGTGACGACGCCGGCGGAGAACGCGTGGTCGAGCAGGGGGCCGCTCGACCGGACGAGCTCGACGACGATCGCGGTGACCGTCACGACGAGCAGGAGCGGGAGGAGGGCCGCGCGGTCGAACCGGGTGGCGGGCCGGGGAACGGGCCGGACGGGCGGGGGCTGCGCTGCGCTCACGAGGCACGACGCTACCGGGCGGGCGCTGTGATCCGCACCACACGATCGGGTCTTCCGTGCCAGACTGAGGGATCGGCTGCGACGGCGCGCCACCACCTCGGCGCGCGAGGAGGCGAGGACGTGGAGACGACCGCTGGGATCTCCCCGCACGCGCAGGGCGCCACGAGCGCCCCGACCGCGACGGACGACGAGCAGGGGCGCGCCGGGGAGGCGCGCATCGGGCACTGGGTCGCGGGTCGCGCGCGGCCCGACGCGGAGCGGTACGGACCGGTCCACGACCCGGCGACGGGCGCGGTCACGGGGCGTGTGGCGCTCGCGTCCGCCGCGGACGTCGACGCCGCGGTCGCCGCGGCGCGGGACGCGTTCCCCGCGTGGCGTGCGACGAGCGTGTCGCGTCGCGTCGAGATCCTCTTCGCGTTCCACCAGCTCCTCGTCGACCACCGCGACGAGATCGCGGCGGTCGTGAGCGCCGAGCACGGCAAGGTGCTCTCCGACGCGGCGGGCGAGGTCGCCCGCGCGCTCGAGTGCGTCGAGTTCGCGTGCGGCATCGGCCAGCTCCTCAAGGGCGGGTACACCGAGCAGGCGTCGTCGGGCGTGGACGTGCACGAGGTGAAGCAGGCCCTCGGCGTCGTCGCCTGCATCACGCCGTTCAACTTCCCGGCCATGGTGCCGCTGTGGATGATCCCCAACGCGATCGCGTGCGGGAACACGGTCGTGCTCAAGCCGAGCGAGCGCGACCCCTCGGCGTCGCTCGTCGTCGCGCGCCTGCTCCAGGAGGCCGGCGTGCCGGACGGCGTGGTGAACGTCGTGCAGGGCGACCGCGTCGCGGTCGAACGCCTGCTGGAGCACCCCGACGTCGAGGCCGTGAGCTTCGTCGGCTCGACGCCCGTCGCGCGCCACGTCTACGAGACGGGGACCCGGCACGGCAAGCGCGTCCAGGCGCTCGGCGGGGCGAAGAACCACATGGTCGTGCTGCCCGACGCCGACGTGGACGTCGCGGCCGACGCGGCGGTCTCCGCGGCGTACGGGTCGGCGGGCGAGCGCTGCATGGCGGTCTCCGTGCTCGTGGCCGTCGGAGCGGTGGCCGACCCGCTCGTCGAGGCGATCCGCGAGCGTGTGGCGCGACTCGTCGTCGGGCCGGGCTCCGACCCCGCGTCGCAGATGGGCCCTCTCATCACGGCCGAGCACCGCGACCGCGTCGCGGCGCGCGTCGGCACCGCCGCCGAGGAGGGCGCGACGCTCGTCGTCGACGGGCGCGAGGCCCCCGACGGTGCGGGGGATCTCGGGGAGGGGTTCTTCCTGCACCCCACGCTCGTCGACCACGTGCGCCCCGAGCACACGGTGTACCGCGAGGAGATCTTCGGGCCGGTGCTGTCGGTCGTGCGCACGGAGTCCTACGACGAGGCCGTCGGGCTCGTGAACGACAACCCGTACGGCAACGGCGCCGCGATCTTCACGCGCGACGGCGGCGCAGCGCGCGCGTTCGAGGTCGACGCCCGGGCGGGCATGATCGGCGTCAACGTCCCCATCCCCGTGCCGGTCGGCTACTACTCGTTCGGCGGCTGGAAGAGCTCGCTCTTCGGGGACCTGCACGTCTACGGCCCGGAGAGCGTGCAGTTCTACACGCGCACCAAGGTCGTCACGACGCGCTGGCCCGACCCGTCCACGGCGGGCGTGGACCTCGGCTTCCCCCGGACCCGGTGAGCGCCCGATGACGACGGAGGAGCTCGCCCGGCGCACGTCGACCACGCGCGCCGACGACCGCTACGTCTTCCACTCGTGGTCCGCGCAGGGCGCGATCGACCCGCTGCCCGTCGCCGGCGGGGAGGGCGCGTGGTTCTGGGACGAGGACGGCAACCGCTACCTCGACTTCGCGTCCCAGCTCGTGAACCTGAACCTGGGCCACCAGCACCCGCGGCTCGTCGCGGCGCTCCAGGCGCAGGCGGGCCGGCTCGCGACCGTCGGCCCGACGTTCGCCAACGACGTGCGGGGCGAGCTCGCCCGGCTGATCGCGGAGCGCGCCCCGGGCGCGCGGGACGGCGGGCCGGCGACCGGCGACGAGCGACGGTGGCGCGTCTTCTTCACGAACGGCGGGGCCGACGCCGTCGAGAACGCGGTCCGGCTCGCGCGCCTGCACACCGGGCGCGCGAAGGTGCTCGCCGCGTACCGGTCGTACCACGGCAACACGACGACGGCGATCTCCCTCACGGGCGACCCGCGGCGCTGGCCCAACGAGGTCTCGCCCGACCCGCACGTGCGGCACTTCCTCGGCCCGTACGCGTACCGCTCCGCGTTCGGGGCGCGAGACGACGCGGAGGAGGGCGTGCGTGCGCTCGCCCACCTGCGCGAGGTGGTGCAGCTCGAGGGGCCGGGGACGATCGCGGCGATCCTGCTCGAGACGATCGTCGGGACCAACGGCGTGCTCATCCCGCCCGACGGCTACCTCGAGGGCGTGCGCGCGCTGTGCGACGAGCACGGCATCCTCCTGGTGACCGACGAGGTCATGGTCGGGTTCGGCCGGGTGGGCGAGTGGTTCGCGGTGGACCGGTGGGGCGTCGTGCCCGACCTCGTGACCTTCGCCAAGGGCGTGAACTCCGGCTACGTGCCGCTGGGCGGCGTCGTCCTCGGGGAGCACGTCGCGCGGACGTTCGACGACCGCGTCTTTCCCGGGGGCCTCACCTACTCCGGCCACCCGCTCGCGTGCGCGGTGGGGGTCGAGTCGGTCCGCACGTTCGAGGACGACCGGATCCTGGAGCGGGTGCGGACGCTCGGCGCGGACGTCATCGGGAAGCGGCTGCGCGAGATCGCGGACCGGCACCCGAGCGTCGGGGAGGTCCGCGGGCTCGGGTTCTTCTGGGCGGTCGAGCTCGTGCGCGACCGGGAGACGCGCGAACCGCTCGTCCCGTTCAACGCGAGCGGGCCTGCGGCCGCGCCGATGGCCGCCGTCGTCGCCGCGGTGAAGGAGCGCGGCGTGTGGCCGTTCGTGCACTTCAACCGCCTGCACGTCGCGCCGCCGCTCGTCACGTCTGCCGCCGACCTCGAGCACGGCCTCGCCGCGATCGACGCGGCTCTCGACGTCGCCGACGAGCAGGCCGAGGCGGTGCGGGCATGAGAAGGGCCCGGTTCGCGCCCCCAGACCAGGCCCATTTCATGCCCACAACTGAGGAGGGGTCATGACCACCGTGCGTGCCGCGCTCACCCAGGTCCGCTGGACGGGCGACAAGGAGTCGATGATCGACGTCCACGAGAAGCACCTGCGCGACGCCGCCGACCATGGCGCGAAGCTCGTGTGCTTCCAGGAGCTGTTCTACGGGCCGTACTTCTGCCAGGTGCAGGACGCCGCGTACTACGCCTACGCCGAGTCGGTCCCCGGGCCCACGGTCGAGCGGTTCTCGGCGCTCGCGGCCGAGCTGGGCACCGTCGT
Source organism: Cellulosimicrobium sp. I38E (assembly GCF_001647255.1). Classification (NCBI taxonomy): domain Bacteria; kingdom Bacillati; phylum Actinomycetota; class Actinomycetes; order Micrococcales; family Promicromonosporaceae; genus Cellulosimicrobium; species Cellulosimicrobium sp. I38E. The sequence continues at coordinate 10,232 of NZ_LUAZ01000009.1, read as the reverse complement.
CGTGCTGCCGGTCTACGAGGAGGAGCAGCCGGGCGTCCTGTACAACACCGCGGCGGTGATCGACGCGGACGGGCGCTATCTCGGCAAGTACCGCAAGACGCACATCCCGCACGTGCGCGGGTTCTGGGAGAAGTTCTACTTCCGCCCCGGCAACCTGGGCTACCCGGTGTTCGACACCGCTGTCGGGCGCGTGGGCGTCTACATCTGCTACGACCGGCACTTCCCGGAGGGCTGGCGTGCGCTCGGCCTGAACGGCGCGGAGATCGTCCTCAACCCCAGCGCGACGAGCCGCGGGCTGTCGAACTACCTGTGGAGGCTCGAGCAGCCGGCGGCGGCGGTCGCCAACGAGTACTACGTCGGCGCGATCAACCGCGTGGGCGTCGAGGACCTGGGCGACGACGACTTCTACGGCACGTCGTACTTCGTCGACCCGGAGGGCGCGTTCGTCGGCGACCCCGCCGACGACCACGAGGAGGAGCTCGTGGTGCGCGACCTCGACCTGGACCTCCTGCGCGTCGTGCGCGACCGGTGGCAGTTCTACCGCGACCGCCGCCCCGACGCCTACGACGACCTCACCCGGCCGTGACCTGAGGACCCGAGAGGGGAGCACGCGATGCCGCACACGCTGATCCGGGGAGGGACCGTCGTCGGGCCCACGGGCTCGATGCCCGCCGACGTGCTGGTCGACGGCGAGCAGGTCGCCGCGCTCCTGCGGCCCGGGGACACGAGCCTCGGGGCCGACCTGGCCGCGACCGCCGAGCGCGTGATCGACGCGACCGGCAAGTACGTCATCCCGGGCGCGGTGGACTGCCACACGCACATGGAGCTGCCGTTCGGCGGGACGAACGCGTCGGACACGTTCGAGACCGGGACGCGCGCCGCGGCGTGGGGCGGCACGACGACGATCGTCGACTTCGCCGTCCAGCGCACCGGCGAGCGCGTCCAGGACGGGCTCGCCGCGTGGCACGCGAAGGCCGACGGGCAGTGTGCGATCGACTACGGGTTCCACCAGATCCTCGGGGGCGTCGACGACGACTCGCTCAAGGCCATGGACGAGCTCGTCAGCGAGGGCATCACGAGCTTCAAGCTGTTCATGGCCTACCCGGGAGTGTTCTACAGCGACGACGGGCAGATCCTGCGCGCGATGCGCAAGGCGCGCGACAACGGGTCGGTGATCATGATGCACGCCGAGAACGGCATCGCGATCGACGTGCTCGTGCGCGAGGCGCTCGACCGGGGCGACACCGCCCCGTACTTCCACGGCACGAGCCGACCGTGGGAGACCGAGGAGGAGGCGACGCACCGCGCGATCATGCTCGCGCGCCTGACCGGGGCGCCGCTGTACGTCGTGCACATGTCCGCGAAGCAGGCCGTCGCGACGCTCGCGCAGGCGCGCGACGAGGGGCACAACGTGTTCGGCGAGACGTGCCCGCAGTACCTCTACCTGTCGCTGGAGGAACAGCTCGCCGCGCGCAGCGACGAGTGGGGCGACTTCGAGGGCGCCAAGTGGGTGTGCTCGACGCCGCTGCGCTCGCGCGCCGAGGGCCACCAGGACGAGCTGTGGCGGTACCTGCGCACCGGCGACCTGTCGGTCGTCAGCACCGACCACTGCCCGTTCTGCATGAAGGAGCAGAAGGAGCTCGGGCGCGGCGACTTCTCGAAGATCCCCAACGGGATCGGCGGCGTCGAGCACCGCCTCGACCTGCTCTACCAGGGCGTCGTCGACGGGCGCATCACGCGCGAGCGGTGGGTCGAGCTGTGCTGCACGACGCCGGCCCGCATGTTCGGGCTCGACGGCCGCAAGGGCGTGCTCGCCCCGGGCGCGGACGCCGACGTCGTCGTCTACGACCCCGCCGGGCGCACGTCGATCGGGTACGAGAAGACGCACCACATGAACATGGACCACTCCGCGTGGGAGGGGTTCGAGGTCGCCGGGCACGTGGACGTCGTCATGTCGCGCGGGCGCGTCGTCGTCGAGGACGGCACGTACCACGGCAGCCCCGGCCACGGGCGGTTCCTGCGCCGCGGGCTGTCGGCGTACCTGCGCTGAGCGGCGAGCTGCGAAGGACGGGCACGGACCGGATCGGGAGGGCACGTGGACCTCGGCGTGGTGCTGCAGAATGACCCGCCCGCGTGGCGGGTCGTCGACCTCGCGCGGCAGGCGGAGACGTACGGCTTCTCGCACGTGTGGACGTTCGACTCGCACCTGCTGTGGGAGGAGCCGTTCGTCGTCTACTCCCAGATCCTCGCCGCGACGCACCGGGTCACGGTCGGCCCCATGGTCACCAACCCCGCGACGCGTGACGTCACCGTCACCGCCTCGCTCTTCGCGACGCTCAACGAGATGTTCGGCAACCGGACGATCTGCGGCATCGGGCGCGGCGACTCCGCGGTGCGCGTCATCAACGGACGGCCCGTCACGCTCGCCGAGCTCCGCGAGGCGATCGGCGTCATCCGCGGCCTCGCGTCGGGGGAGGCCGTCGAGTACCGCGGCTCGACGCTGCGCCTGCCGTGGAACCCGGACTCCCGGCTGCCGGTGTGGGTCGCGGCGTACGGGCCGAAGGCGCTCGCCCTCACGGGCGAGGTCGGCGACGGCTTCATCCTCCAGCTCGCCGACCCCGACGTCGTCGCGTGGTCCGTCGCCGCGGTGCGCGCCGCGGCCGAGCGCGCGGGTCGCGACCCGGACGCGGTGCGCATCTGCGTCGCCGCGCCCGCGTACGTGACCGACCACGCGCCGTCGGACGGCGAGGCGGGACGTCGTGCGCTCGCGCACGCCTACGACCAGTGCCGCTGGTTCGGGGGGATGGTCGGCAACCACGTCGCGGAGATCGTCGCGCGGTACGGGCCCGGCGGGTCGGAGGCGGGTGCGGGTGTGACGATCCCGCACGCGCTCACCGACTTCGTCGCGGGGCGCCAGGGCTACGACTACAACGAGCACGGGCGCGCGGGGAACACCCACACGGCGTTCGTCACGGACGAGATCGTCGACCGGTTCTGCCTCGTCGGGCCGGCCGAGCGGCACGTCGAGCGGCTGCGCGAGCTCGCCGCGCTCGGCGTCGACCAGTTCGCCGTCTACCTCCAGCACGACGCCAAGGACGAGACCCTGCGCGCGTACGGCGAGACGGTCGGCCCCGCCGTGCGCGACCTCGTCCGGGCGCGCGAGTGAGCCGCCACGTACCCGCGCTGGGGCTCTCGTCCGCGTGACCGCCGGCGTGACCCAGCCCACGTGACCGGCGCGTCCCGGCGGGACCTTCGGCCCTGTCCGGGCGTACTGCTGGATTCCTACGGTCGGGACCGTGGAAAACCCTCGGGGCGTGACGAGCCGGACGCCGTTCCGCGCGCTCCTCGTGCTCCCCGCCGGGATCGCGCTGCTCACGGGGCTCGCGACCGGGTTCGCCCTGCTCGGGCTCCCGTCGCCCGTCCCTGCCGAGCGGGTCCAGGACGCGCACGGCCTGCTCATGGTGCTCGGGTTCGTCGGCACGCTCGTCACCCTCGAACGCGCCGTCGCCGTGCGGCGCCCGGTCGCCTACCTCGCACCCGCCGCGCTCGGGCTCGGCGCGCTCGCGCTCCTCTCGCCCGCGCCCCGCGCGGTCGGGCAGGGGCTGCTCGTCGCGGGGACGCTCGGACTCGTCGCGATCTACGCCGCGCTCTGGCGGCGCCAGCCCGCCGTCGCGACGGCGATCCAGGCCACGGGCGCCGTGCTCGCCGTCGGGGGTGCCGCGCTCTGGGCTGCGGGCGTCGCGGTGCCGGACCTCCTTCCGTGGCTCGTCGGGTTCGTCGCCTGGACCGTGCTCGGCGAGCGCGTCGAGCTCGCACGGCTCGAGATCGACGCCCGGACCGAGCGCACCGTCCTCGCCGGGTCGCTGGTCTCCGTCGGCGCGGCGTGCGTCGCCCTGCTCGCCCCCGCACCCGGGTACGCCATGGCCGGGGCGGCGCTCGCGGTGTCGGCTCTCGTGCTGCTGCGGCACGACGTCGCGCGCCGCACCGTCCGTGGCCGAGGCCTGCCGCGCTTCGCTGCGGCGGCGATGCTCGCGGGCTACGCGTGGCTCGTCGTCGCGGGCGCGGCCTGGGTGTTCCTCGCGGCGGGGGCCAGTCCCTCCGGGCTCGGCCCGGCGGTGACGCTGCGCTCGGGGACGACGTACGACGCCGTCGTGCACGCCGTGTTCCTCGGGTTCGGGGTGTCGATGATCATGGCGCACGCGCCGCTCATCCTCCCGGCCGTGCTGCGCCGTCCGCTCCCATACCGGGCCGCGATGTGGGCGCCGCTCGCGCTGCTGCACGCGTCGCTCGCCGTCCGGGTCGCCGGTGACCTCGCGGGCGACGGGCCCGGAGCGGTGGCGGCCGTCCGCGTCGGCGGCGCGGGGAACGTCGTCGCCGTCCTCGGGTTCGTCGGGGTCGCGGTCTGGTCGGCGCTGCGCCCCGACCGGGCCTCTACCTCGGCTGACCGAGCCTCTATCTCGCGCGACCAGGGCTCTGCCTCGGCACCGTCTGCCGTGCTCCCGATCGTCTCCGGAAGGTGACCGTGCCCGCCTCGCCCGAGCGACCGTCGCTCCTGTCCGCCCGGCCCGCCGGGCCGCTCCCGGGTACGCAGAAGGTCGGGGGCACCGGTCGGAACCTGTGGCTCCATGTCCTCGTCCTCGGGTGGTTCGTCGCCGAGGCGGTGCTCGTCGTGGTGCACCGGTTCGTGCCGGAGGCCGTGTGGCTCATGGTCCACGTCCTCATGCTCGGCGCCGTGAGCACGGCCGTCCTCGTGTGGAGCCAGCACTTCGCCGACACGATGCTGCGCCGCCAGGCACCGGGCGGGCGCCCGCTGCACGTCGCGCGGCTCGCCGCGCACACGGTCGGTGCGCTGCTCGTCGTCGCGGGGCTGCTGACCGACGTCTGGTCCCTCGTGGTCGCGGGCGGGGTGCTCGTGGGCGCGGGGGCGGTGACGCACGCGACGGTGCTCGTGCTCCAGGGCCGGGGCGCGCTGCCGTCGCGCTTCGGCCGGCTCGTCCGCTACTACGTCGTCGCTGCCGCGTGCCTGCCCGTCGGCGTGACGCTCGGCGTCCTCATGGCCCGCGGCGGCGCGGGGACGGAGGCGTACGGCCGCCTCTACGTGGCGCACGTGACGCTCAACGTCCTCGGGTGGGTCGGTCTCACGGTGCTCGGCACGCTCGTGCTGCTGTGGCCGACCGTGCTGCGCACGCGCATCCAGCCCGACGCCGACGTCGCGGCCCGCCGCGCGCTGCCGGTCCTCACCGCCGGGATCCTGCTCGTCGTCGCGGCGTGCGCGGTCGGCTGGCGGCCCCTCGTCGCGGCCGGGGCGGCCGTCGTGCTGGGCGGTGTCGTGCTGGTCGGTCGGCACCTCGCGGCGCAGGGTCGGGCCGCCCAGCGCGGCGCCTGGGGGTTCGCCGCGTGGAGCCTCGCCGCGTCCGTGGCGTGGTTCGCCGGGAGCGTGGCCGCGTTCGGGGTGCGGGTCGCGACGGCGCCGTCGTGGGCCGCGGCGCAGGACGCGATCGGCGGGCTGCTGCTCCCGTTCGTCGTCGGGTTCGCCGCGCAGGTGCTCCTCGGCGCGCTCACGTACCTCGTCCCCGTCGTGCTCGGCGGCGGCCCGGCACGACGGCGCCGCACCGAGTCCGTCGTCGGCGCGGGCGGCGCGTACCGTGTGCTCGTCGCGAACGGCGGGCTCGCGCTGTACCTCCTGCCGCTGCCGTCGTGGGTGCGCGTCGGGCTGTCGCTCGTCGTCTTCGCGACCTTCCTCGCCTTCCTCGTCCTCGCGCTGCGCGCCGTGGTCGTCTCGCGGGGCGACACGGTCTCGCGCGAGGACGCGTCGCAGCCGACGGCGGTCCCGTCCCCGGCCCAGCCGCCCGCCCCGGGCGCGGCGAGCCTCACGACGGAGGCTCCGCCGTCGGGCACGCGCCGCGGCGACGCCGCTCGCGCCGTCGCCGCACGCCGGGACGCGCAGGCGCGCCGACCCCTCGCGGGCGCGGTGACGGCCGCCGTCGCGACGCTGGCGCTCGCGGTCGTGGGCGGCATCGCCGCCGACCCGGTGGCAGCCGGCGTCGGGTCGGGCGTCGTCGGGGGTGGCGCTGTCGCCGGGACCGGAGGGGCCGGCGTGCCGGTCGCGACGACCGGCCGCACGACGACCGTGCAGGTCGAGGCCGCCGACATGCGGTTCGTCCCGGGCACGATCACCGTGCCCGCGGGCGACCGGCTCGTCGTCGAGCTGACCAACACCGACGACGACGTGCACGACCTCGTCCTCGAGGACAGCACGACGTCGGGCCGCGTCGCACCGGGGGAGACCGCCACGGTCGACGTCGGCGTCGTGAGCGGTCCGCTCGACGGCTGGTGCTCCGTCGCCGGGCACCGGCTCATGGGCATGACGCTCACGATCGACGTCGAGGGCACCGGCGGCTCGGACGGCTCCGGCGGGACGGTCACGGCGGACGACGGTGGCCGCGACGTGCACGACGCGCACGGCGGGCACGCGAGCACGGGCTCGGGCGGGGCGGCCTCGCTGACCGCGTCCGACGTCGACCTCATGACGCACCCGGGCGACGGGTTCACCTCGCGCGACGCGACGCTCGCACCGGCCGAGACGGACCCGTCGGGCGAGCCGGTCGTGCACCGGCGCACCCTCACCGTGACGGAGGCCGTCCAGGAGGTCGCACCCGCGGTCGAGCAGACGGTGTGGACGTTCGGCGGGACCGCGCCGGGGCCCGTGCTGCGCGGGAAGGTGGGTGACGTCTTCGAGATCACGCTCGTCAACGACGGCACGATCGGGCACTCGATCGACTTCCACGCGGGCGCGCTCGCGCCCGACGAGCCGATGCAGACCATCGCGCCCGGGGAGTCGCTCGTCTACCGCTTCACGGCGACCCGCGCCGGGATCTGGATGTACCACTGTTCGACCATGCCCATGTCGCTGCACATCGCGAACGGCATGTTCGGCGCGGTGATCGTCGACCCGCCGGACCTCGCTCGCGTGGACCACGAGTACGTCGTCGTGCAGTCCGAGCTCTACCTCGGCGCGCAGGGCGCGTCCGCGGACGACGCGAAGGTCGCGGCCGCCGAGCCCGACCTGCTCGCCTTCAACGGCTACGCGAACCAGTACCGGCACGACCCGCTGGAGGCCCGGGTCGGCGAGCGCGTGCGCGTGTGGGTGCTCGACGCCGGTCCGAACCGCCCGAGCGCGTTCCACGTCGTCGGCGGCCAGTTCGACACCGTCTACCACGAGGGCGCGTACTCGCTCCCGGCCGGGAGCTCCGGCGGCAGCCAGGTGCTCGGCCTGCTGCCCGCACAGGGCGGGTTCGTCGAGCTCGCGTTCCCCGAGGCCGGGACCTACCCGTTCGTCACGCACGCCATGTCCGACGCCGAGCGCGGCGCGTCCGGGGCGTTCGCCGTGACGCCCTGACAGGCCCGCCGTCGGCGACGGCGTCCGCGCCGACAGGCCCGCAGACCCAGCACCCCACCCGGCGCTCGCGCCACGACCCAGGAGGACCACATGGCAGCAGAACCGATCGAGATCACCGAGCCCCCGCAGCACGAGGCTGTGCACGGGGAAGGGCCCGACGAGGGGCACACGTGCGGGTGCGCCCACGACGACGCCGAGATCGTGCTCGACGTCCGCACGATCCCGCACGCCGTGCGCCACGGAGTCGTCTTCGGGGCCCTCGAGGCGCTCGCGCCCGGCGACGGGCTCGTGCTCGTCGCGCCGCACGACCCGCTCCCGCTGCTCGCACAGCTCGAGGGACGGGAGCCCGGCGCGTTCGACCGCGAGTACCTGTCGCGCGAGGCGGCCGAGGTGAGCATCCGCCTCACGCGCCGGCCGGTGCCCGCGCAGGGCTGAGCAGCGGGGCCGGCAAGCCCTCGCACGCGACGACGCCCGGCGGCACGGGGATGGCGCCGGGCGTCGTCGTGCGCTCACCGGATCGAGCGATGCGCCGGCGCCCGAGCGCTGCGTGTCGGGACGCAGCACTCGGGCGCGGACGCATCGTGGGGTGAGGGCGGTGCTCGCTAGGGGGCCGTCGGGGGCTCCCAGCCGCGGCGCGGTGCGCGCGACGTCGTCGTGGCCGCGCGGCGCCGGTAGACGACGTACGGGCGCGTGAGGTACCCGAGCGGCGCGGAGAACACGTGCACGAGGCGCGTGAACGGCCACAGGGCGAACAGCGCCAGGCCGCACAGGACGTGGAGCTGGAACGCGAGCGGGACGTCGGCCATGAGCGACGGGTCTGGCTGGAACGTGAGCAGCGAACGGAACCACGGCGAGATCGACCCGCGGTAGTCGTACCCGCCGCCGAAGATCTGGTGCTGCACCGTCGCGAGCGTGCCGAACCCGATCGCGGCGCCGAGCACGACGTACATGAGCTTGTCCGTGCGCGTGGTCACGCGGAATACCGCGCCGGAGAGCCTCCGGCGCAGGACGAGGATCACGAGCCCGACCACCGTGAGCACGGCCGCGAACGTCCCGGCGATCGTCGCGACGAGGTGGTAGGCGTGCTCGTCCACGCCGACGGCCTCGAGCCACGGGCGCGGCACGAGGATGCCGACGACGTGCCCGCCGATGACCATGAGGATGCCGACGTGGAAGAGAGGCGAGCCGAGGCGGAGCCAGCGGTTCTCGTAGAGCTGCGACGAGCGCGTGGTCCAGCCGAACTGGTCGTAGCGGTACCGCCACACGTGGCCGACGATGAACACGGCCGCCACCGCGTACGGGACGGCGACCCACAGCAGGACGTCGAGCGGGCTCATCGTCGGGTCTCCTCGGTCAGGCTCGGGATCGTGGCGAAGGGCGTGAGGTGGGACAGGTCGCTCAGGCCGACGAGCTCGGTGGGCGGTCCCGCGGCGACGAGGTCGCGGAAGCGTGCGGCGGTCGCGGACTGCATCGCCGGGAGCGTCGCGACGAGAGCCGCGACCACGTGCGCGTACGGGCTGCGGACGGTCTCGAGCGCGGCGCGCAGGACCTCGATGCCGTCGCGGTGCGCGTCGAGCACCATGCCGGCGATCTCGCCGTCGGTCCGCGCGGAGAGCTCGAGCACCGTGGGCAGGTGGTCCGGCAGCTCGGAGCCGTCCGTCTCCCATCCGGCCGCGCGGAACGCCTCGACGAACGTGACGAGCGCGGCCCCGCGCTTCCGGGTGTCCCCGGCCGCGTAGTACGACAGGTAGAGCGAGCACTTGCGCTTGAGGTCGAACGTCGTGACGTAGGCGGCCTGGAGCTCGCGGAGGGGCACGGACGCCGTGGCGTCGAGGAACGCGCGCAGGGGTCGCCCCACGTCCGGGGGCAGCCCCACGACGACGTCCTCGACGTCCGCCCGGTGGGCGGCGGTCTCCGCGGTGGGGTAGTCGAGCAGGAGCGAGATCACGGTGTGCGCGGCGCGGCGCTGGTCGTCCGGCAGGGGACCGGGCGCCGCCGCGCTCGTCGAGGACGCCGGCCGGGACCGGGCCGCGCGCCTCATGCCGCACCCCCCGAGGGCTCGGGGCCGCCCGCTGGTCGCGACGGCGGGAAGAGCCCGCCCGGGGTTCCGTCGCCGTCCCAGGTGAGCAGGTTGACCCGGCCCGACGTGGACGGCGTGTACGGGCTCGTGGCGCGCTCCTGCGCGCCGACCGCGTGGAACGACTCGCCCGTCGTGGGTCCCGCGCCACCCATCCCCGGGCCGCCGTCGTAGTCGAGCGAGCACGCCATGTCCGTGAGCTCGCGGGCGATCTCGGTGTGGGCGGTGGGGATGACGTACCGGTCCTCGTACTTCGCGATGGCCAGGAGGCGGTACATGTCTTGGACCTGGGTGCCGGTCATGCCGACCGCGGCCGCGGTCTGTTCGTCGGGTTCGCGGCCGAGGTTGAGGTCGCGCATGTAGGAGCGCATGGCGGCCAGGCGGCGCAGGACGCGTTCGACGGGGGCGGTGTCCCCGGCGGTGAACAGGCCCGCGAGGTATTCGAGGGGGATGCGCAGCTGGGAGATGGCGGCGAACAGGGTGCGTCCGTCTTCGCCGTCGTTGCCCGAGGCCGCGACGACGTCGACGACGGGGGACAGGGGTGGGATGTACCAGACCATGGGCAGGGTGCGGTACTCGGGGTGCAGGGGCAGGGCGACCTCGTAGCGGGTGATGAGGTCCCAGATGGGGGAGCGTTGGGCGGCGGTGATCCAGTCCTCGGGGATGCCCTCGGCGCGTGCGGCGGCGATCACTTGGGGGTCGTGGGGGTCGAGGAAGACGGCGCGTTGGGAGGCGAGGAGGTCGTGCTCGTCCTGG